>NZ_AZSB01000536.1:0-6527 GCF_000520575.1 Arthrobacter sp. I3 | reverse complement strand
CCGGTAACCGGCTTGTGGAGGTAGAACCTGTCCGCGCCGGCGAAGCCCAGGAACAAAGCCAGCAGCCACGCCGTGCGCAGCGAACGCATCGGCGGCAGGTCACCGTCGAAGACAAGCCCGTACTGCTCGGTCATGGGCACATTCCCGATTCTGGAACAGCCACGTCCGGATGTCCACGATCATCCGGTGTGCTCTTGCGACATGCACCCGTCCGCGGGACGAGGAAGGGGAACCCGGGTTAGAAGCAAGCCACCACTGGCCGCCGGAAGGGAGGACCAGGCCGTGGGACCACGGAGGCGCCGAGATCCCGGCTCCCGGGCGTGGGCGCTTTTGTCCGGGTGTTGATTGGTCTACCGTGGGGAGCCTCAGGTCAGCGGGCACGAACCCGCGGAGACTGGGACACCGTGGGGGGCGGTGGGATTCGGCTTCGCGGCGGCGGAGTCCGCCTCAAACCTCCAGTACCAACGCCTTCGGGGTCTCAAAGGCGAAGGAACGGAGCAGCAATGGTGGCAGATCCGGAAGTCCCCCCGCAGCACCCGTGGGCCGGCCGCGGCGTGTACTTGCTGGACGACCACGAGGTCGTCAGGCGGGGCCTGCGCCACCTGCTGGAATCCGAAGGTTTCAGTATCGTCGGAGAGTCCGGGTCCGTCCGTGAAGCAATCCGGCGGATCCCGGATGTCCGCCCCGGGCTTGCCATCCTTGACGATCATCTCCCCGACGGGTCTGGTGCGGAAGTGTGCGGGGCTCTCGCCGCGGCCGGTCTTGCTACCCGGTGTGTTCTCTTGACCGGGGACGCCGACGAAAAGGTGCTGATCGACTCCATCCTGGCCGGCGCGTGGGGGTGCCTGTCCAAACAGGATGACAGCAGCGAACAGCTCCGGCTCATCCGCCGCGTACTGAACGGGCACACCGCCTACAGCGCCCGGTTCCAGCCGGCGCTCCTGGCCCCGCCCGCCGGCCCGGATGGCCCGGATGAGAGGCTCCTTAACCTCACGAGACAGGAAATGAATGTCGCCGTCCGTCTGGGCAAAGGACTGACCAACCGCCAGATCAGCCAGCAGATGGGACTCTCGGAAAAGACGATAAAGAACATGGTGTCGACCCTGCTGACGAAACTCGGCATGGGGCGCAGAACCCAGATTGCGGTGTTGATCGCCGGGGCGCTGGATCACGTCGAGGACCCCGGCTATGGCAGCTACCGGCTCAGTCTGTTCCCGGACCGGGTCGCGGAGGTTACGGCGGCGCTGCTGAACTGCACCAGCGAGACCCGCACCGCCGCGCCCACGGACGCCGAACGGGCAGAGGACGCCCTTCGGCTTGCCGAGGCCCTTGCCGCAACCTGGACCGGCCCGATGGGCCGCCGCCCACGGCTCAGCCGGGCGTAGCCGCTATGGCCCTGGCAACACGGGGTGCCGCATCCCGGAAGACCCACCCGGGCGTCAGGTCTTGGAGGCCTTCGACCGGGAGCACGCAGAAGATCTTTTACGGCAGCTGTTTACGGGAGCCTGAGAGCATGCGGCGATGCGCAGCCTGGCCGAGGAGTTCGGCGCGCTTCCTGACCGCGTTGACGATGTCGTTGAGTTCGTAGCGCTGAAGGGAGAACGGATGAGCCGGCCAGCGGGCCTTTGCTCTCGTCCCAGACCGGCAGCCGTGTCATGCCGTCGTGACGAGGCAATCCCCGACCATTTGTCCCGGAGTAAGTTCCCGTCTTTGACACGGTGGATGGAACGGAATGCTCACGGCGGCGGGTTCGTGGGGCAGCGTCCAGGATGTGCCATTTTCCGCAGCCGAACACACTAAAAGGGCTGGAGCCCCGCACCGATGAGAAGAATCGACCTGCGGGAGGACCAGGGAGATCCGCATCGCCGGGCGCGGTTAGTGCCTGGACCTGTTCTTTCGGTGGCCTGTTGCCGGGTCGATTGACTCTGGCAGTGCTAAGGGCCCGGGCCTAGCATCCGGCTATTATTCCGTTCGAACAAAGGACAGTCTCATGTTCGAAGACCTGTAAAGGTCCATGTGCGTGCGGTGTGGTGGTCGCAGACGAATGCACTGTGGAGTGTGTCAGGAACAAGGCGCCGGCGCGGCCTGCTCCCGGAAATCGTCCCCGGCACGAACCAGTCACTCATCGACTTCGTCGGCGCCGTGCGCGGGCCGCGTAATTATTGGCTGAAACCCGCAAGCCACGGGACGTTGGCGGCGCAGAAGCCCCCGAAGCATCTGCGGGGAGGGCCGCCGCCGATTCTGACGGCCGGGGGACTGTCTTCCAGGACCGGCAGCGGCCACGCCATAGCTATTGCCACGAGAACACTTTGGGGTCGAAAGGACAAGGGCCATGGCGGACGTCATTGGTTTCCTGAAGGCACGGATCGCCGAGGACGAATCCGCCGCCCGCGCAACGGCCCCGGACACGCCGGGAACCGACGACACGGCAGGGTCCCCTGGATGGCCCCTGTCGGCCGGGCGCGTCCTGTCGGAGTGCGCGGCAAAACGGAAGATTCTGGACAACGTCCCGCTCGTGACTGACATTTCATCACAAACAGGCGGAACCAGCGGGTATGTGCTCATGTGCCTCGCATCGGTCTACAGCCATCATCCGGACTACCAGGAGGGCTGGCGGGTGGACGGCCTGGACGAAGCGCCCCAGACGGATACACAACGGATGAGCACACGCAGCGCACAGCTCTGATGCCGGTCCACTTCGGCAGGAACAGCGCGAAACGCACCATTGTTATTAACAACGGGATTGAAAATGAGAACCATCTGCACAGCACTGATAGTGCCGGTCAGGACCAGCGAACCTGTCCGGGTCCAGAACATTGTCGTTGGCCGGAGGGCCCTGGAGGATCTGGTCGGCGGGGAGATTGAAACCGTAACCCGGGGTGACTGGGATGTCTGCCTCAATGCCGACGGGGTGAACGCCGGCCTTCCGCCGAACCTGCGCGCCGCGGAGCTGATGCGCGACTGCGGCCTGGACCTTGCCGATGCGGCCCGGGGTACTGTCGTCTTCCTCGGACGCGGCAGCCACGGCGAGCCAGCCGACGCGCCCGGCCACCTGGTCAAACGGGCCGAAGACCTCTACGGCGGACTCGCCGCGTAGCGGTCCGGCAAATGTTCCTCGCCCGCCCGGCGCCAAGAAGGGCTACGTTTTCGATCACCGCGGCTAGGCGGCCCCGATCCTCCCCGCCCGTCACCCGGAACCGCGTCGTCTAGGAGCCTGACCTTCACGGCATCCGGATCACCCGGTACGGATCCACACCCCGAGGGCCTGCTCACGCTCCCACGCGCAGTCCTTGTGGTCCGCCCAGTCATTGCTTTCCCCGGCAGGCCGCGAGCTTGGCCAGGCGGTGACGCCAGCGGGCTTCGTCCTAGGATTTCCTGCGGTCGCCGGAACACTCTGGCATCGGGGCCAGCAGCTGACTATTGATTGGGCGTTTAGGCTGAAAAATGCAAGGCGATGGGAAGCCTCAGAAGCACCGGGTCGTTGCCCGACTCTCCGGATCCGACATCCCCTGTGCCGGGGCCGGGGTCTCCCGACCCGGCATTCCCTGGCGCTTCACCTCGCCTTCCCGACCTCACAGCGTAGGCCTACGTCATCGTCGGCGAGACTATTGCGTGCTTCGCGCGTGTCGTCGTCACCTAAACTAAGCCGACTTGGGAGCCGCCTGGCTCGGCGGCCACGAGCGAACGAAGGGCGGACTGGGCCGGGCCATTCTCATCCAGGTCCGGGTCTGCTGAATGATCGTGCAATTCCCCGGATGATGCACGCCGTCAGCCAAGTGATGCCGGCAAGAACCAGAAGAATCCCCGCCGCGGTCAACTGCCCAATAAACATCAGCAATGCCACAACCAGCGTTCCCCCGTAAGTGAGGGTGAAACTCACTGTGTCCGCGTCAAAGGGCATCAGTGGTTACCGAGTCGGTGGCAGGGGAGCGTGGTGGAAGGTGCCGATACAGGGTGGTACGTTTCAGCCCCGTCTTGGCAGTGATCTCCTTCATGGACAAGCCTTTGTCCCGCAGCAGAACCGCGTGTTCCAGCTTGTCCGCGTCGATCACGGAAGGCCGTCCCGTACGCCGCCCGTTGGCCGAGGCCACCGCCCTGGCATGCGAGGCGCGTTCGGCCGCATAAGTACGTTCCATTTCCGCGAAGAGTGCCAGCATGACCACCGCCAGCTGCGCCATGGGATTGTCAGGGTTGGATGTGTCGATAGGCAGGGGGTCAGCCAGCGTTCGGACGCCGACGCCGCGTTCCTTTAGTTCGTGGACCAGGTTCAGTGTGTCCCGCACGGTCCGTCCCAGCCGGTCGAGGGTGTGGACCACAAGCACGTCACCGGCCCTGGCATGACGCAAAGCGTCCTGTAGCCCCACGCGGTCCGTGGTGGCCCCGGACTTCTTATCCGAGAAGACCGTCTCGATGCCAGCGGACGTTAAGGCGTCCAGCTGCCGGGTGAGGTCCTGCTTCACCGTTGACACGCGGGCGTAACCAATTTCCATGCCTAAACCGTACCGAAAGTTATCCCTGTGACGGGCGAATGAGTCGGGAGTTTTGGAACAACATCCGGGACGCTCGGATTGCGCGGCCTGCTGCGGATCCAGATCTGTGAGGGAGTGTCCCGTCAAGGGTTGTCCCAGTTCCAAGGAAGTGGGACAACGTTGACGCGCCATAGGCTCGGGGACCTAGGCGTGACCGCAGGCGGCCCGTGGGTGTAAGCAAATGGGGCGGGCGCGTCAATCGAATGCTGGACGGGGGCATCGGCGCATGCTTTGCTGGTCCTTGGGCGACCGCCTGCCCGGTATGTCCGGGGTCTGACTGATCTTCTAAGGAGCTGCACAGTGGCTGGTCTGAGCGATAAGTTCGATAAGGCATACGAGGGCAAGAGCATTGAGGAACTGGCCAAGGCGCCTGTTGGTGCGCTTCAGGGCTTGTCCGAGGCCGACGCTTTGAAGTTACAGGAAGCCCTGAATATCAAGACCGTAAAGGACCTCGGCACCAACAAGTTCTTCCTCTGGGCTCAGGCAGTGGCAAAACTGGCCGAATAGGCCGCGGAGTCCAGAACCCGGCCGCCGGCTCGCGGACTGGGCCGGGGGCCGGCGCCTGGCCGGCTACTTCACCGCGCTCCTGCTGCTGAGCTGACGTGACCAGCCAACGGCGTGGTTCCGTGAAGTAGGGCCGACAGGCTCAATCCGGTGATTCTCGGAATCCTTCGTTTGTGAGAGCCACGATTCAGATATGGTCTGATTCAGGCATGTCAAAGCCCGTGCCCGGCGACTCCCCCCGGGCTCAGCCGCGCGGCGCCGGCAAATCGAGGTTCCAGTGGCGCGAGACCATGAGTAGCCACCCGGTGTCGTCCTCGTCGTGGCCAAGGCCTGCGGGTCCTGGTGTGATGTAGAACCGCGAGACGACGCGCTGCGAGCCTTCGGCGTCTCCATAGAGCAGGTCGACGGTGAAGCCTTCGCCGGCGGCTCCTTCCGTGGCGTTACGGTAGTCGGCCGGATCCGGGTCCGGGATGGCGACCTGGCAGAAACCGGCGTCGTTGGACGGCACGTAGATGTCGAGTGTCAGCCGGTGGAACTCCTCGACGGGTGCCAGCGGGGCCCTGGCGTCCGGTGGCAGATGCCAGCCGTGCAGGATCGCCACCCCGGTGCCGGCGTTGCGCACAGACATCACCAGGTACACGGTATTGTCGGCGATCTCGAGGGCGGCGTGGCCACCCTGCACGACCATCCACTTGCCTTCCATGAACCGCACCTTCTGCGGGGCATCCGACCAGTTCGAAGGCAACAGGATGGGGCGCAAACCGTTCAGCAGTGCGCGCTCGGCCAGCCGCGCCGACCGGTTGGCTGACCTGGTGGAGAGGAACGTCGCGATGGCGAGCACCGTCGTACCGAGAGCGGTGCCGAGGTTGGAGAGTAGAAGCCAGTCGACCATGGCAACCTTCAACGCCTTCCCCAGCCTCGCCAGCAATCCACGCCGGACATCTGCAGAGTCAAAGCAGGCGTGGCGGCCGAGTAGGTCAGCAATCGAATTCCTGGCTAGAGCCCGGGGGGAGACCTTTCGTGGGTCTCTCCGGGAGACAAACGTTCTACGTCGCTGGCATATGCGGACCCAATTCAGCACCTTCATTGAGAGCCCGTGCTGCCGTGGAGCGCAGTCGATCGCTAACTGCAGGGCATCGCTGCGCGTGTTTATCCGGGACCGCTCAGACCGGCTCCATCTTTAAGGAAGGTGGAGCCGGTCTCTGGGGTGCGCTTCGTCATTTCTGAGGGTGAAATGACGTTGTGGCGTGCCCCTGACTGGGCTGCTGTGCCACAACGCAACAGTAGGTTCTGAAGCTGCGGTTTTTCTTGCCCTGTGGGAGCCCCGGGACCAGGAAACGGCGGTGCGTGGGGATTCGGTGAGACGGGCGGTTACCGGGCGTTGAAGACGTCCGGGCCGAAGCTGTTCAGGCCCGGTGCCCCTGCGTATCCGAGCCGGGGTAATGAAAAGATGTCTTCGATGCTGGCAAGCAGGCTGTAGTGGTTGTACATCGT
>NZ_AZSB01000535.1:0-6891 GCF_000520575.1 Arthrobacter sp. I3 | reverse complement strand
TGGCCGCCGAGGCCGCAATACTGGCCGATGCCGCCCCGTCGCTGCAACGGCACTCGTACACACCCGTTCCCGGCCGGATCCTCCACTTGCTGACGAACTCCCTGCCGCACACAGCTAGCGGTTACGCCCAGCGGTCGCACTCCACGCTGCTCGCCCAGAAGGAAGCAGGCTGGGACGTTTTGGCGGTCACCAGGATGGGTTACCCCGTGCAGGTCGGCAAACTCCTCGCAAAGAACACAGACACCGTGGACGGGATCCGCTACCAGCGCCTCATCCCCGCGACGATGGCCCAAAACATTGATGCCCGTCTGCAGCAGCAGGCGGATGAGCTGCTCGCAGTGGCACTCGAGTTCAGGCCGAGCGTCCTGCACACCACTACGCACTACGTCAACGGACTCGTCGTGCGGGCCGTGGCCGAGGCCCTCGGGATTCCCTGGGTCTACGAGGTCCGCGGCCAACTTGCCGACACGTGGGCGTCCACCCGCGGGCCGGAAGCCCGGCAGAGCGAGAAATACCGACTGTTCCAGAAGCGGGAAACGGAAGTCATGCGCGATGCTGACCTTGTCCTGACTCTTGGCAGGGCCATGAAGGCCAACATTGTTGCCGCCGGCATCCCGGACAACAAGGTCATCATTGCGCCGAACGCCGTGGGAGGAGCCTTCCTCGCCGAACCGCTGGACAAGGCCAGTGCCCGTCGTGTCCTCGGCCTTGCCGAAGACGGACAATTTATCGGTACGGTGAGCAGCTTGGTACCCTATGAAGGGATCGAGGACCTCGTGGCCGCATTTGCCTTGCTAGCGGCGGACATGCCTCAGCTCCGTCTCCTGATCGTGGGTGACGGGTCTTCCATGCCATCGCTCCAAGTTCAGGCGCAGCGCAGCGGATTCATCAACCGCATCATGTTCACAGGCCGGGTGCCGCGGAGCCGGGCGGCTCTGTACCATCAGGCGCTGGATGCATTCGTTGTGCCGCGCAAGGACCTGGAGGTGACACGTTCAGTGACACCTCTCAAGCCCGTGGAAGCCATGGCATCCGCACGGCCCGTAGTGGCCAGTGACCTGCCGGCGTTGGCCGAAATAGTGGAAGACCGCGTAACGGGCCTTCTCGCCACGGCCGGGGATCCGGCGTCGTTCGCTGCGGCTATCCGGGAGATACTCTCAGATCCGGAGCGCGCGGCGAAGTTCGGGGCTGCAGGCCGGGAACGGGTGTTGCAGGAAAGAACGTGGGCCGCCAACGCGGTTGCCCTGGCACGAGAGTTGGAAATGCTGGGAGTAACTAGATGAGCATCCAAGAAGAAGCGGAAGTGGCCCAGAATGAGGCTGCGCAGACGGAGGCGCCCGCCACCGTCGCTGTGCCGGTGAACCTCGTCCGGCTGAGCAAGGTCGGGCAGCGGCCGGATTTCCTGGATTATCTCGTCCAGTTGTGGGACCGCCGGAGTTTCATCGTCTTCGACGCCCGGGCCAGGGTGCAGAGCGGCAATGACAAGCACCATTTGGGCTCAGCGTGGCTGGTGTTGACGCCGCTTCTGAACGGCCTCAGTTTCTACCTGATTTTTGGTCTGTTCCTAGGTACCAGCAAGGGCATTGACAACTTCATTGGCTACTTGATCATCGGCGTATTTACGTTTTCGATGAGTACCCGTTCCATCCTCGGCGGGGCAAAGTCTCTGACTAGCAACACCTCGATGATCCGAGCCTTCCAGTTTCCCCGGGCGTCCCTGCCCATCGCCGTGAACGTGCGGGAACTCTTCTCCAACGTTCCCGTGACCATAGTCATGCTGCTTTTCGTCATCTTCACCGCGCCTGCCGAGGAAATCACGTGGCGGTGGCTGCTGATCATTCCGGCGATCCTGCTGCAGTTCCTGTTCAATCTGGGCATCGGCATGTTACTCGCGCCAGTGCTGCTCAAAGTCCCGGATCTGTCCCACCTGCTCTCGTTCATCATTCGTTTCCTGATGTATGTCTCGGCAGTTTTTTTTGCGGAGGAGCGCTTCGGGAAATACCCCGTCGTGCGCACCATCATGGATTTCAACCCGATTTACCAGGTCATCAAGATCATCCGCGACTCGGTGCTCTACGACACGACGCCATCCTGGCGGGCATGGGGAGTCTTGGGCTTATGGGCCCTGGGATCCGTTGGCGCCGGACTCTTTGTCTTCTGGCGCGGAGAGGAAAGCTACGGACGTGTCTGAAGTATCAATCGGCCCGATTTCGGAGCCCACAGTGGTGGTGGACGACATCTCGGTGGTCTACCGCACCAAAAACAAAACGGAGGGGAGAACCAATGCCCGGACCTCCGTACTCAAGAACCTGCGCGGGCTCCGCCGCGGCGAAAGCACGGTCCGCACCACGGCATTGAGCAAGATTTCCTTCGTGGCCAACCAGGGCGATTCCATAGGCATTATCGGCCGCAACGGCTCCGGCAAGAGCACCCTGATGAAGGTCCTCGCCGGGTTGATCATCCCCGACACGGGCACTGTCTATGCTTCGAGCAACCCGATTCTCCTGGGCGTCAACGCAGCTTTGATCAGTTCCATCTCGGGTGCCCAGAACATCCGGCTCGGCTGCCTGGCCATGGGCATGAGCCACGCGGAGATTGACGCCAAGTTTGACGACATCGTGGAAATGTCCGGGCTGGAACACGAAATCTTCCACCCGATGAACTCTTACTCTTCGGGCATGGGCGCGCGCCTGCGCTTCGCCATCGCAGCCGCCGTGGATCCCGAGATTCTCCTGATTGACGAGGCCCTCAACACCGGTGACGCCCAATTCAAAGACCGCTCAAAGGCGCGGATGGAGAAGGTCACCGCACA
Source organism: Arthrobacter sp. I3 (assembly GCF_000520575.1). NCBI lineage: Bacteria > Bacillati > Actinomycetota > Actinomycetes > Micrococcales > Micrococcaceae > Arthrobacter > Arthrobacter sp. I3. The sequence goes on along the minus strand of NZ_AZSB01000535.1, from coordinate 4,079 downwards.
GGCCGGCACCGTCTTTGTAGTCAGCCACAGCCTGGGCACCATCACGGGCATGTGCAACCGCGCCATCTGGATTGACAAGGGGGACTTCATCATGGACGGCACCCCGGACGAGGTTGCCAAGGAATACCGGAATTTCATTTGGCGCATGAACGAGGGCAACGCCGACTATGGCCGTCAAATCCGCGCTGAGCTGATGGCGAGCCTGCCCGAAATGCGGACGACTCTGCTCCCCAACGGCTGGAAGCGGTCCAGGTAGCACATGAGTTTTTGGGACAAGACGGCGTACTGGCGCCGCGCGCTGTGGCACGCCCGTCAGGGCGGCATGGCCCAGGTCAAGAGTTACCTGCACCGCAGCGGTGCGGAGCGTGATGAGGCCAGCCTGTCCGGCGTCCGCGGCGCGGAGGGCGCCTGGCGCGGCCTGGTCCCCGGCCGGCGCCTGGTTTTCCGGGAAGCGGTTGTTGGGGTCGCAGAGCCACGGAATCCGCAGCTGCGTGTCGGCATCATCATGGATGACTTCTCCGCGGCAGCGTTTTCCGCCGAGTGGACGGTCGTCGCGCTGAGGCCGGACAGCTGGAAAGAGCAGCTGCGTGACGAGGCCCTGGACTTTGTCGTCGTCGAATCTGCCTGGGCCGGCAACGCCGGTCTCTGGCGGGGAAAAATCACAAGCCCGGCAGGGCCTTCGCCGGTATTCCGCGACTTCGTTGAGGGTTGCCGGGCGGCCGGACTTCCGGCGGTCTTTTGGAACAAGGAAGACCCGCCCCACTACGAGGACTTCCTGCCTGCCGCGAAACTCTTCGACCACGTCTTCACCACTGACTCCAACATGCTTCCCCGCTACCGCGAGGACTTGGGCCACAACCGGATTTCCGTGCTGCCGTTTGCCGCGCAGCCGCGGATCCACAACCCGGCCAGGCCGCGGCACGGCTGGCACGCCCGGGAGATCGCCTTCGCCGGAATGTACTTTGCACATAAGTACGAGGACCGCCGTCGGCAGATGGAGTACCTGCTGGGAGCGGCCGTTGACGCGACGGCGGGCAAGCGCCCCGGGTTTGAGATCTTTTCCCGGCAGCTCGGCCGGCAGCCCCAGTATCAGTTCCCCGGGATCCTGAAGAAGCACGTCGTGGGATCGCTGTCCTACAAGCAGATGCTGACCGCCTACAAGGCGTACAAGGTCTTCCTCAACGTCAACTCGGTCACCGACTCGCCGTCCATGTGCGCCCGCCGGATTTTCGAGATCACCGCCGCCGGGTCCTGCGTTGTGTCGACGCCCAGCGCGGCGATCGCCGAGTTCTTCCCGGACAAGGAAATCCCCACGGCGGACAACCGGGAAGACGCCACCCACCTGCTCCGGGCGCTGACTGCCAACCCGGACTACGCCCAGCGCCTGGTCCACAAGGCCCAGCGCCGGATCTGGACCGGACACACCTTCAGCCACCGGGCACGCTCCATCGCCGCGGCGGCACGCCCGGAGCTGTCCGCCCCGGAAACCCGGGCCCAAGTGTCGGTGCTCGTGTCGAGCTTCCGGCCGCAACAGCTGGAGCATGTCATCGCGGGAGTAGCCGCCCAGCAGGGCGTGGACGTCCAGCTGGTGTACCTCGCCCACGGGTTTGAGATCGACGAACCCGCATTCCGGCGCAAATGCCTGGACGCCGGGATTCTCGACGTCGTGGTTCTTCAGGAACCGCAGCAGACCATGCTCGGTGAGTGCCTCAATTCCCTCGTGGCGAAGGCCGACGGCCTGTTCGCCACTAAATGGGACGACGACGACGTGTACAGCCCGCTGTACCTGGGTGACCAAGTCCACGCCTTGATGTACTCCGAAGCCGAAGTCGTGGGTAAGCGGGCGCACTACATGCATCTGGCCGGGGCGGGGGCTACCATCCTGCGCAACCCGCAACTGGAACACCGCTACGTCGAAGCAGTCTCCGGACCGACCATCTTCGCCGCCACGGACACCTTCAGGCGTTTTCCGTTCCAGCCCGTGCCGCGCGGAGAGGACTCGCGTTTCCTCAGCGACGTCATCGAGGCCGGGGCCCGGATCTACTCGGCCGACCGCTTCAATTACTGCCAGATGCGCGGCGCCGAAGTGGCCTCACACACCTGGCCCATCACCAATGAAGAGCTCCTGGCTACTTCAAAGATTCAGTTCTTCGGCTCGCCCGAAGACCACATTTTAGTTTAGGGGAGACATGGACGAGACAATTTTTGATGTTGCCGTCATCGGGCTCGGCTACATCGGCCTGCCCACCGCGGCCAGCTTCGCAGCCAAGGGCAAGCTGGTAGCCGGCGTCGACGTGAAACAGTCCACCGTTGACGCCGTCAACCGTGGCGAAGTTCCATTCGTGGAACCCGACATGGGCGTGGTGGTCTCGGGCGCCGTCAGCCTCGGAAACCTCGTGGCCATGGCCACCGTGCCTGCTGCTGACGCGTACATCATCGCCGTGCCCACCCCCCTGGCCGAGGGCAACGGCGCAGACCTCTCCTACCTCCGTAGCGCCGTCGAAGCCCTCGCGCCGAAGCTCCGCGGCGGAGAGCTCGTGGTGCTTGAATCGACCTCGCCTCCGGGCACCACGGAGCGCCTGGGCGCATACCTTTTGGAGCTTCGCCCGGACCTCACCCTTGATAAGCCCGGGCCGAACCAGGTGCACGTTGTGCACTCCCCGGAACGCGTACTGCCGGGCCGGATCATGATCGAAATGGTCACCAACGACCGCGTCATCGGCGGCCTCACCGAAGAAGGCGCCCAGCTGGCCAAACGGCTGTACGAAGTCATCTGCCAAGGCGAGATCCTGCTGACGGACGCCACCACGGCCGAGATGACCAAGCTGGTGGAGAACACGTTCCGCGACGTCAACATTGCCTTCGCCAACGAGCTGTCCCTGATCTGCGACAACTTGGGCATCGATGTCTGGAAACTCATCGAGCTCGCCAACCACCACCCCCGCGTCAACGTCCTCCGTCCCGGCCCCGGTGTGGGCGGCCATTGCATCGCAGTGGACCCCTGGTTCATTGTTGACGCTGTCCCCGAGCACTCCGGCCTGATCCGCACGGCCCGGGAAGTCAATGACTCCAAGCCGCATCACGTGGTCCGGCAGGCGGTTCAATCCTTGGCAGATCAGCCGGGCGCGACCGTGGCCGTCCTGGGTTTGGCTTTCAAGGCCAACATCGACGACGTCCGCGAGTCGCCGTCGGTGACGATCGTCCAGGAACTGGTGCGACAGCTCCCCGAGAGCACCATTCTGGTGGTGGACCCCAACGTGGAGGAACTGCCTGCCGGCCTGGCCGCGGTCGGCCTGGCCGGCCTCCACGACATGGAGGAGGCCGTCGCCGCCGCAGATCTCGTGATGCTCCTGGTGGACCACGACGAATTCCTGACCCTGGACCTGCAGTCCCTGGAGGGAAAGAACGTGATCGACACCAAGGGCATCTGGAACCAGCATGAACCGGACGCTTCCCGATTGCACCTGCCTGCAGGGGCCAGCGTAAGTGGATAGGGGAGACCAAAGCATGTCGGCGTCTATTGAGGAAGAGTTGCGCAACGCCGGCTTTGTCCTCAAAACCGTGCACATGCCGCGGAGGGAGACTCCTCTGGTCCGGATCCTGGTCCGCGCCGCCAACGTCACGGATCTCGAGATCGCCGGGACTGTCGCTTCGCTCTTGGGCTCCGCGTGCCAGGACTTCGCCGTGGATATCCTTGTGGAGCGTAATCGCAGCCGGCACCGGCTGCAGGAGTGGCTGGGCACTGACCCGCGATTCTCGTTCGCCGCCACAGACGGTCCGGACATTGCCGACTCCGTGTACACACTGGTCATCAGCGCCGGCACTGCCCTGGGGCTGCACTCGCTGGAAGCCATGGTCGACTCCCTGCAGCAGACGCAGGCCATGGTCCTTCGCGCGCTGGTGGATGGGCAGGCCGGTGCCCTCGAACTATGGCGGACCGGCACACTTCGCGAGTTGCGGGAATCCGGTGACCCGGAAAGGTCAGCGCGCACGGCAGGCGGCGAGCGGTGGGTTTCCGGTAGCGCCCTGGGCCTGCACGACTTCCGCCGTCCCAAGCCCAAGCTCCACCTGCGGAAGGG
>NZ_AZSB01000534.1:0-7058 GCF_000520575.1 Arthrobacter sp. I3 | reverse complement strand
GCATCGGCGGCGAACTCGCCGGGGCCCTGGGCGGTGGCCTCCAGAGCATGGCCCGCTCGCTGGGGACCCAGCTTGGCAGGGAACTGCTCCGCGGCGTCTTCGGCACTTCCTCCAAACGCCGCCGCCGCTAGGGATCACCGCGGCGGCATCCAACCGAACGTTCCCGGCCCGCGGGCCGGGCGGCCTTCAGCCATGCTCCGCGTCACAGATGCGGACTGTGACACCGGGATTCCTGTGGGGTACAGGTAACGTAAGAATGGTGCAGATGAGTCAGGCGTTGGTCAAAATCGCAGCAGTGTGGCTGCTGGGACTGATGCTTGCCGTCGCCGGCGCCATCGTGTCGATCAATCTGGTGAACGACTCCATTGCAGGGCCCCAGCAGCCAGTCCGCGAATATTTGAGTGCCCTGCAAAAGGGCGATGGCGAAAAGGCGCTGGGCCTGTTGCGCGCCTCCGTGCCACAAAGCAACCCGGCGATGCTCGACGGCACGGCCCTGCAAACCGCTGCGGCACGCATCTCCGGCGTCAAGCTTGGCGCCGCGGAAGAGCGTGGTGCCAATCGGGTCATGGTGCCCATGGAGTACACCGTTGACGGTAACAAGCTGCGGACCGAATTCCTTTTGGAGCGCTCCGGCACCGAGTGGCTGTTCTTCCACAGATGGTCTTTCGTCCCCTCTGAGTTGCCCGTCCTGGACGTCACCGTGGTCAACTCCAGCGAGGCCACCCTCAACGGGGTGCCGGTGAACATGCCCAACGGCCGCAACTCCTTTGCTGTCTTCTACCCGGGCGAGTACGAGGCGACCCTGAACGGCCAGTACTTCTCCGCCCCGGCCACCCGCGCCACCGTGTCGGCCGCGGACGCGCCTCCGGCATCGCTGAACCTGCTGACCGAGGCCACGGGCGCCCTGAAGGAGGCCGTGAGCGGCAAGGTCAAGGAGTTCCTGGACTCCTGCGCGGACGAGGCCGACAAGCAGCAGAAGCTGCAGCCCAACTGCCCGTTCTACCACGCCACCAACAACCGCGTGATGGACGGAACCATCGACTGGAGCATCACGGACTACCCTAGCGTCAGCATCGAGCCGTTCGGCGGCCGCTGGGTGGTGGCGCCCCTCGACGGCAAGGCCCGGATCAAGGCCCGCCAACAGGATCTGTTCTCGGGCGCCGTGTCCGAGATCGACTCCGTCCACGATTTCAGCTTCACGACCCGTCTGGACATCGACGGCGACACCGTCAAACTCACGCCGCAGCTGGACTACTAGTACCCGCCGGGACTCCGCGGCCGGGGGCCCGAAGAAAGCCTAAAGGCTGCTGTCCGTGACGCAGGGTCACGGACAGCAGCCTTTTGGTCAGCCTTGGCGCAGCGGCTCAGTCCATTCCGCGCAGGTCCAGGACCAGCTCGGTGTCTCCGTCGGCCTGCAGGAGCACGGGGATTCCCCAGTCCTGCTGGTAGAGGTGGCAGGCCGCATGGTCCGGGATCTCGCCGTCGGCGTCTTCGGACCCGTCACAGGCCGCCGCGCGGGCGGTGATGTGCAGGACGCCCTCGGGGACGTCGGAGGAAAGCTCCAGGGTGCGCAGGAGCCCCACGGACGTCCCGCCGCCGGAGACCAGCAGTTCGGGGGGTGTGGACGAGATCTTCAACTGGGTGGGATCGCCCCAGCGGTCGTCCAGCTTCTGACCGGTGGGCGCCGTGAAGCGGACCGCCAGTTCGAGCGGCCCAGGCGCCACAGGGCTCTTGGGCCGGTGGGTCTGTGCCGCACCCTCGTCCACCTGCTGGGCTTCCTTCGGGATGGGCACGTACACGAGCTGGTGCTTGTTGGCCTCGACCACCACCAGCAACGGCTCGGATCCGGCGACCTGGGTGTGGTCCACAATCACGTCCGAGGGCTCGGACAGTCCGCGGGCCAGTGTGGAGACCGTGCCCGTTGCGGGGTCGTAGCGGCGGACTGCGCCGTTGTACGTGTCCGCGATGGCCACGGAACCGTCAGGGAGAACCGTGACGCCGAGCGGGTGCTGCAGCCGCGCCTCCGCGGCGGGGCCGTCGCGGAAGCCGAAGTCGAACAGGCCCTTGCCCACCGCCGACTCCACGGTGATGCTGCCGGCGTCGTCAATCACGAGTTTGCGCAGGGCGGAGGTCTCGGAGTCAGCGACCCAGATGCTGCCGTCCGCGTCTTCGGCAAGGCCGGAGGACTGGGCGAACCAGGCTTCAGCGGCCGGGCCGTCCAGGAGCCCTTCGAGGCCGTTGCCGGCGATGATCTTTACGGCGCCGGAGGTCGGGTCGAAGCTGAAGATCTGGTGCACTCCCGCCATCGCGACCACCACGGCGTTGAGCTTGGTGGACCAGACGACGTCCCACGGCGAGCTCAGGGACACCGCGAGCGGGTCCGCCTCGAGCCGGGTACCGTAGGCGGCGCCTTCCTCGTCCACGCGGGCCGGGCCGGTTTCCAGCAGCCGCTGTACGCCGTTGCCGGCCAGCGTCCGGGCGGTGCCGTCCGCGAGGGACAGCCCGCGGAGCCGGTGATTCACGGAGTCGGCAATGACGACGTCGTAACCGGCGGCCGCGGCGACATCCTCGGGCAGCAGCACCAGGCCCTGCGGTTCGTTGAACCGGGCGGTGGCGGCGTTGCCGTCGGCGTGGCCCTTTTCGCCCGAGCCGTACGTGGCCAGCACGGTCTGAAAGTCGGTAGAGAGTTCCACGAGCCGGTGATGGCCGGTGTCGGTCACCAGCCACGAGCCGTCGCCGGCACTTCCGACGCCGCGGCCGGCGGGCAGGAACAGGGCCTTGCCCGGGAAGCGCAGCGTTCCCGACGTCGGTTCCGGCGCCACGTAGGGGCCGTCGCCCCGGTGCAGGGTGCCCCTGGCTTCGTGTTCGGCGATCAGCTCGGGGATCAGGACGGCGAGGCCGTCCGCGTGGCCCTCGCCGGAGAGGTGCGCGACGATGTAGCCCTCGGGATCGATGACCACCAGGGTCGGCCAGGCCCGGGCCGTATAGGCCTTCCAGGTGTCCAGCTCGGGGTCGTCGAGGACAGGGTGGCGGATCTCGTAGCGTTCGACGGCGGCCGCCAGCGCCACGGGATCGGCCTCGTGCTCGAACTTGGGCGAATGCACGCCGACCGTCACGAGGACATCCGAGTACTGCTGCTCGAGCGGGCGGAGTTCGTCCAGGACGTGCAGGCAGTTGATGCAGCAGAACGTCCAGAAGTCCAGCAGCACGATCTTGCCGCGCAGGGATTCAAGGTCCAGGAACTTGCCACCGGTGTTAAGCCAGTTGCGGCCCACCAGTTCGGAGGCCCGGACCCGGAGGTGGGTGCGTACGGTTTCGGTCATGAGCGTCCTTCCAGCTTTGAATTGCGTTCGGCAAGCCTGGCGTCGCGCTCGGCCAGCTTGGCAAACATATCGTTGTAAGCGGTGAGATCGGCGTCGTTATTCCTGTCCGCCGCCCGGTCGGTGCGTTTGGACTCGCGCGCGTCGGAGCGGGACCACATCACGGCGACACCGATCGCTACCAGCAGGGTTGGCACTTCGCCGATCCCCCACGCCACGGCACCGCCCATCTGCTGGTCCAGCAGGGCCGCGGGACCCCAGGTCCGCCCCAGGTTGCCGAAGTAGTCGGCGGCCAGCAGCCCGGTGCCGCCCATGATGGCGACGCCGAAGAACGCGTGGAAGCCCATAGTGGCCAACAGGAGCAGCAGCCGCATGGGGTACGGTGCGCGGCGCGGCAACGGATCGGTGCCGATCATGGTGAGCACGAAGATGTAGCCGGTGAGGGCGAAGTGCAGGTTCATGAGTTCGTGGCCCACGTGGTCCCGCATCGCATAGCCGAACGCGTCCGAGTAGTAGAAAAGCACGATCGAGCCGGCGAAGTTGGCGGCCGCGAACAGCGGGTGGGTCACCAGTTGCGAGAACTTGGAGTGGATGAAGATCATGAGCCACTCGCGCGGGCCGCGGGAGCTGTCGCGCCGGGCGGTGAGCGCCCGCAGTGCCAGCGTCACGGGGGCGCCGAGGACCAGGAAGATCGGGGCCACCATGGTCAGGGCCATGTGGTCCACCATGTGCGCCGAAAACAGCACCCTGCCATAGACCGACGGCGGCCCCGAGGTCACGTAGGTGAGGACCATGAGTCCGAGCACCCAGTTGACCGTCCTGAACCAGGGCCACGAGTCTCCCCGTTTCAGCACCCTTCGTACGCCAAGGAGGTAGGACACCAAGCCAAAAACGACGACGGCGATCCAGAGCCAGTCGAGCCGCCACTCCGTGAGCCATCGGTCCGGGGTCAGTTCCGGCGGCAACTCGTAGCCCGAGAGGATGAAGGCCGGCGAAGCGTCGGGGGCGAAAGTGGTGGGCTGCGGCGGGGCGGAACGCCCCAGCGCGACGGCGATCCCGGACGTCGCCCCCATGATGATCAGCTCCACGATCACCAACTGCCACAACACCCGGCGCGCGGACCTGCCCATGGCGCGGTTGCCCAGCTGCGGGATGACCCAGCGGCGGTGCATGAGCCCGATGCCGCCCAACACCAGGACCGCCGCCGTCTTGGCCAGGATCAGTTGCCCGTAGGCCGAGCCGAAGAGGTCTGCCCATGTGGTGAGGCGGATACTGGCGTTGATCACGCCTGAGGCGAAGACCAGGGCGAAGGCAAAGCCGGCCAGGGATGAGAACCGGCGCAGGGTTGGCTCGGTGATGTCTGCTGTCCCCGAGCCTGCCCCGGAGGTGCGGGCACCGGCGCCTGCGCCTTCCAGGACGCCGGAGAGGACTGCGAGCATGATGATGCCGCCCACCCATGCCGATACGCCGACCAGGTGCAGGCCGAGCGAGTTGATGGCGCCCTCGTGGTCGCTGGAGCTGGAGGAGTGTCCGATCAGGGCAGCGGGAACCAGACCGATCAGCGAAAGGACCAACGTCAGTGCCAGGCCGCCGCGGGACCGCACTCCGAACAGGGCGGTGGTAACGACGGCGGCGATGATGACGACAGCCAGCCACGCGCGTCCGGTTTCGATGTCCGTCATGAAGTACACGAGGGAGCGGGTGAATTCCGGGTCCCCGGAGATGCCCTGCCCCGCAATGTCCGCGTAGCCCAGGACCAGTACGGTGATCGCGGACAGCGTCCAGACGGCGCCGGCGGCCGCTGCCACGGCCAGCGCCCGGGTGAAGGCCGGATGTTCCGGGGCGTCCTGCTCCTTGGACCGGGAGCTGTTCCTGTTTCGCGGCAGGATGCCGACGGCGAAGATAAGGCCGCCGATCACGGTGGCGACAGCGACGTTGTGGATCGCTTTGCTCACCGGAAGCCCCCAGCGCACCAGCGCACCTGGATCTGAGACCTCGCGGGCGGCTGCTGCGCCGGAGAAGATCAGTGCCGCTACCAGGCCAATAAACAACGCGCCAAGGCCTGCGATCAGCCAAGGCCGGGCAATCCCGGCGGGACCGGAGCCAGGGCCGCGTGCGTCCCCGGGGGGAACGGGCGCTGCGGTTGTGGGCGTGGGATTTACTGCGGAAGGCACACCTCCATTGTCCGCTACGCCGCCTTGCTCAGCGAATCGGCCCCGGCGGCTGGGCCTCCGGGGATCCGTCCAGCCGGCGCGGCCTTCAAAGGGCTGCAGATTGGTCGGGAAGGCAGCCCGGCCGGCCTAAGACCGGTTAGGGACCGGTTAGGGACTGGCCGGCGGCTGGCCGGGGACTGGCCGGGGACGCAAAAGGAGCGGCAACCCGAGGGTTGCCGCTCCTTTCAAGCCTGCGAAGAAGACTACTTCTTCTTGGCGACTGCAGCCTTCAGCTTGGAGCCGGCGGTCAGCTTGACGCTGTGGCCAGCGGCAATCTGGATGGTCTCGCCGGTCTGCGGGTTGCGGCCGGTGCGAGCTGCACGGTCGGTGCGCTCTACGGCGAGCCAGCCCGGGATGGTGATCTTCTCGCCCGCGGCGACAGAGGTCTCGAAGACCTCGAACAGTGCGTCGAGCACGGAGTTGACTGCTGCCTGGCTGGTGCCGGCCTTGCCTGCTACCTCTGCAACAAGTTCACTACGGTTCTTAGCCATTTATGTCCTCCTGGACGGTCACGATTTTTGGAGCCTGCACACGGCATGCGTACAAACCACTGTTCGAAAACTTACCAGCTTGGCGCCTCAGAGGTGGCAAATTCCGCGTGTTTTCGGCCTTTTTTGGGGAAAATCACTGGAATCGGGCGCCGATCGCCGTCAAATTGCGCCGAGAGCGGAAGCCCCCTCGTCGGTGCCGTTTCACCCAGTTCCGCCGCCGTCCCCGCCGGCGGACTTTCCGCCGCCAGGAAGCCAGCCCGGGCGCTGCCCGCTGGGCACCGGTCCCATGGTCCTGGCGGGCCGTGAGGGGGGCCTTGGCGGGGGCGACGCCGGCACCCGTCTTGGATGCCCTGCCGGCCGCCCGGGGGTCGTGGGGCGCTCGTGGCGGGCCCTGGGACCTGTGTTCTCGCAGGCCGCGACCCGGGTTCGGCTGGGCACGTAGCCGGGGGCTGGCGGGCGGCCGATCCCTCGAGGCCGATCCCTCGGGTCCGGGCCGCCGAAGGCACGGGTCAAGTCCTGAAAGGCCGGTTAAATGCGGGAGGACCCCTACCTGGTGGTGGGGGTCCTCGACCGTTAATGGTGTTCCGGCGGTGACCTACTCTCCCACACCCTCCCGGGTGCAGTACCATCGGCGCTGTGGGTCTTAGCTTCCGGGTTCGGGATGGGACCGGGCGTTTCCCCCACGCTATGACCGCCGTAACCCTTGCTCCGCCACCGGCCCGTTGTTGGGGGTGGGGAAATCTGGTGGTTACAACATCTGTGGTGTTGTTATTTTGTTGTGGTTTTGTTCCTGTCGCAACGTGCCGTCAAGTAACGGGTTTGTTGTTTGGGAACCACATAGTGGACGCAAGCAGTCTTGTTTCTTTGTACCCTTCCCTGGTGTGAACGTCTTTTGAATCCGTTCACGGGAAGAGTGTGTGGTGTAAGTTATCGGCCTATTAGTACCGGTCAGCTTCACGAGTCGTTAGTCCTCGCTTCCACATCCGGCCTATCAACCCAGTGGTCTGGCTGGGGGCCTCTCACACACAAGGTGT
>NZ_AZSB01000533.1:0-13237 GCF_000520575.1 Arthrobacter sp. I3 | reverse complement strand
TGATGCCGGAGAGCACCTGGAAGAGCGCGAAGAAGAAGGGCATCTGGATCAGCATGGGCAGGCAGGCCGAGAACGGGTTGGTGCCGTGCTTCTTGTACAGCGCCATCTGTTCCTGCGCCATGGCCTGGCGGGAGAGCTGGTCCGTCTTGCCCTTGTACTTGTCCTGCATTTTCTTCAGATCCGGCTGCAGCAGCTGCATCCCGCGCTGGGCCTTGATCTGCTTGACGAAGACGGGAATCAGGGCGGCGCGGATGACCAGCACCAGCCCGATGATGGCCAGGGTCCAGGTCCAGCCGCTGGCCGCCGGCATGCCGATGGCGCTGAGTCCGTCATGGAAGCCGACCATAATGGCTGAGACCAGCCATTTGAACGGGGCCAAAATTGTTTCAAAGATGTCCATACGATTCCCTATTCGTCAGGCCGCAGAGCGGCCTTCTCCATCAGGCTGAGCAGCCAGGTAGATATCCGGATTGTTCAGCACAACAATTGTGGGGGTGCGGCCCGCCGGCCATTCCCGATGCCCGGCGGGGACATGGTCCACACCGCCGGGATTCCATGGATGGCAGCGCAACAGGCGCCTCGCTGCGAGCCAGCTTCCTTTCACCGCGCCGTGGACGGTGATCGCTTCAAGGGCATAGGCCGAGCAGCTGGGGAAAAAGCGGCATACCTGGCCGTAGAGCGGTGAGATCACCTTGCGGTACGCCAGGAGCAACAGGATGAGGACATTGCGGGGCAAGTTCCAGACTGCCCGGGCCAACCATGCTGCTGCGGATTTTGCAGGAGGGACGACGGCGGCAGTTGAGTTACGCACGCGGGGTCCCTTCCTGTGTCGTCTCGTTAGAACCTCGTGAAGCAGCCTGCGAAAGGCGGTTGCCCAGCCTTTTCATGGTCGTCTCCAAAGCGGCGTCATAGTCGGCGAGCAGCTGGTCCCAGCTGGCTCCCGCCGCGGCGGGCAGGGCCCGGACCACAATGGCGAACCCGCTGCCGTATTTCTGCAACGACAAAGCACCGGCTTCTCTCAGTCTCCTCTTAACGAGGTTCCTGACAACAGCGTTCCCGACACTCTTGGAAACGATGAATCCGATCCGGCTTGGTTCATCGGCAGCGAGAGCTGCCGCATATAACACTACGTTCCGGCGTCCATTGCGGACACCGGAACGTACAGTTGTTGAAAAATCGGTTGATGTCCGCAGACGGTTCCTGGTGGCTAGCACCGTTCAACTCGCACAGGGATATGGACCGACGAGTCAGTTATTTAGGCCGACAGTTCGGTGCGGCCCTTGCCACGACGGGCTGCCAGGATGGCACGGCCGGCACGGGTACGCATACGAAGGCGGAAGCCGTGCTTCTTGGCTCGACGGCGGTTATTCGGCTGAAAAGTCCGCTTGCTCACGTTAGTTACTCCAGTGGATCAAAGGTGCGCCCACCCGATCAAGGGGAAGAACTGGCCGACGCTAAGTTTTGGTATGTGCCGCTTCCCTCGTATCTCACACGACGCGGGGCGTCAGGAAAGATGCAGATGAGGCGAAAAGCGTACACATGGGACTTCACAACGTTAGGGCTTGCCAACCTCCCGAGTCAAACCGGGGACCGCTCCGCAAGCTATCCCCAGCTGTGGCTAACTGCTCCCGCAGCCTGTGGATGAAGTGCGTCACGCGCCCCATTTCAGAACCACAACGGTGTAATTATCCACAGGACTGAACCCAGCTATCTTCTGGCGTTTTCATCCCCTACAGTGTCTCAGTAACCCCTTATCCACGGACTGTGCATAACCCTGTGGATTGAGCCGGCCGGTGGACAGCTCCGGACCGCGTGGATGCACGTAATGCAGGCCAGCAAGTTTGAGGAACTGATTGATGACAGTAGACGAAGCCAACCAAGCCAACACTGTCGGAAGTTCCTGGCGGCGGGTAGTGAGCCTCCTGGAGAACGACCACCGTGTCTCTCCCCGGCAGCGCGGCTTCGTCATCCTCGCCCAAGCGCAGGGGCTCATCGGTTCCACCCTGCTGGTGGCAGTTCCGAATGAGCTCACCCGCGAAGTGCTGCAGACCCAGGTCAAGGAAGCCCTCGACGACGCGCTCCGCAGCGTGTTCTCCGACGAAATCCGCTGCGCGATCGACGTCGACACGGATCTCGTGCCGCTGCACACAGAGCCCGAACCCGCCGTCGAACTTTCCCTGGCCGCCGACCCGACCGTTGAGTTGAAGCCGCAGCCGATGCTGCCGAGCACCTCGCACGAATTCGGCCGGCTGAATCCGAAGTACGTCTTCGACACCTTCGTGATCGGTTCCTCCAACCGGTTCGCCCACGCAGCCGCCGTGGCAGTAGCCGAGGCGCCGGCGAAGGCCTACAACCCGCTGTTCATCTACGGCGACTCCGGACTCGGCAAGACCCACCTGCTTCACGCGATCGGCCACTACGCGCGCCGGCTCTACAGCGGGATCCGGGTCCGCTACGTCAACTCCGAGGAATTCACCAACGACTTCATCAACTCCATCCGCGACGATGAAGGCACCAGCTTCAAGACCACGTACCGCAACGTGGATGTGCTGCTGATCGACGACATCCAGTTCCTGGCCGGCAAGGACCGGACGCTGGAGGAGTTCTTCCACACGTTCAACGCCCTGCACAACAACAACAAGCAGGTGGTCATCACCTCGGACCAGCCGCCGAAACTGCTCGCCGGCTTCGAGGACCGGATGAAGTCGCGCTTCGAATGGGGCCTGCTGACCGACATCCAGCCGCCCGAACTGGAGACCCGCATCGCGATCCTCCGGAAGAAGGCCCTCAGCGAGGGCCTTTCCGCACCGGACGATGCGCTCGAATACATCGCCTCCAAGATTTCCAGCAACATCCGCGAACTTGAGGGAGCCCTCATCCGTGTCACGGCGTTCGCCAGCCTGAACCGGCAGCCGGTGGATGTGGCCCTGGCCGAGATGGTGCTCAAGGACCTGATCACCGACGACGGTGCCCAGGAAATCACCTCGGCGCAGATCCTGACGCAGACAGCCGACTACTTCAAGCTCAGCATGGAAGAACTCTGCAGCAAGTCGCGCACCCGCACGCTGGTGACCGCCCGGCAGATCGCGATGTACCTGTGCCGGGAGCTGACGGACATGTCCCTGCCCAAGATCGGACAGGAGCTGGGCGGCCGCGACCACACCACCGTGATCCACGCCGACCGCAAGATCCGCGAACTCATGGCCGAGCGCCGGGTCATCTACAACCAGGTGACCGAGCTGACCAACCGGATCAAGCAACAGCAGCGCAATTCCTGAGCCATCGGCCGGCGCACTCTTACCTTATTAACAAGGCCCTGTGGACAACCCTGTGGATAGTTAAGGGGACAACCGCGGTTAATGGGCTTAAAACCCTTAAGGCGCCTGTGGATTGGCCAGTCGACCAAAAATCTTGTCCCCATCCACACCCTGTTTAAAACCTGCTCCGCCCACAGTCCATGAACAGGGCTTAACCGCGGATTCGCACGGCAGGATCGAGTTATCCACAGTTTCCACAGCAGTTATTAACACTACTAATCCCAAGAAAATGAAATTCCCTCAAACAACAATCTCCTTCCGACCTCCGAGCAGCGCCCAGGCCCGTTCCGGACCGGCGCAGGAGACCGGCCCCGCGAACAACACCGATGTAACCCGGGGATGGGAGAAACGCTCACCTTGGGGCTAAGCTGTCTGCAGTGCGTCCGTCCCGGACATCTTTTGTGGTTCCTACCGGGCCATGGGGCCCGGGTGGGCGGACGATTCCCTTGTTGACGGAATTCGGCGTCCCTGCCGAGGTCCGCCGCAGCTTGAGCAGTTTCAGCGATTTTCAGCACTAACAGCAGCAATGAAAGGCGGCACCCTTCCGTGAAGTTCAGAGTCGAACGGGACGTCCTGGCGGAAGCCGTGACATGGACCGCCCGGTCGTTGTCTCCGCGGCCGCCCGTTCCCGTACTTTCGGGCCTGCTCCTGAAGGCTGAAGCCGGTACCGTCAGCCTGTCGAGCTTCGACTACGAGACCTCCGCGAGGCTCGAAATCCCCGCTGACATCAGCGCCGAGGGCACCATCCTGGTATCGGGCCGCCTGCTCGCGGACATCTGCCGCAGCCTGCCGTCCGCCCCCGTCGAGGTCGAAACCGACGGCAATAAAGTGACGCTCACCTGCCGCCGAAGCAGCTTCCACCTGGCCACGATGCCCGAGGCCGAATACCCGCCGCTGCCGGCCCTGCCGACGATCAGCGGCACCGTGCCCGGCGATTCGTTCGCCCAGGCCGTCTCCCAGGTGATCATCGCGGCCAGCAAGGACGACACCCTGCCGATCCTGACCGGCGTGCGGATGGAAATCGAGGACGACCTCATCACCCTCCTGGCCACCGACCGCTACCGTCTGGCCATGCGGGAAGTCCCGTGGAAGCCTGCGACGCCGGGCATCTCCACGAGCGCTCTGGTCAAGGCCAAGACCCTCAACGAAGTGGCGAAGACCCTGGGCAGCAGCGGCGACATCAATATCGCCCTCGCCGACGACGACAGCCGGCTGATCGGCTTCGAGAGCGGCGGCAGGACCACCACCTCACTCCTGGTCGACGGCGACTACCCGAAGATCCGTTCGCTCTTCCCGGATTCGACCCCCATCCACGCCACCGTGCAGACCCAGGAACTGGTCGAAGCCGTGCGGCGCGTCTCGCTCGTGGCCGAACGCAACACGCCTGTCCGGCTCGCTTTCACCCAGGGCCAGCTGCACCTGGACGCCGGCACCGGCGAGGACGCCCAGGCCTCCGAGGAGCTCGAAGCCCAGCTGTCCGGTGAAGACATCACCGTGGCCTTCAACCCGCACTACCTGATCGAGGGCCTGAGCGTCATCGAAACCAAGTTCGTGCGCTTCTCCTTCACCACCGCCCCCAAGCCGGCCATGATCACGGCCCAGCAGGACGCCGAGGGCGAGGACCAGGGCGACTACCGCTACCTCGTCATGCCCGTCCGGCTGCCCAACTAGCCCGTCACTGCCGTGCCCCGGACCTCCGGAGCACGGCACCTTCGGGCCATCATGGCCGTCCCCAACGAAGCACCCCAGCGCAGAAAAGAGTTCATCCCCGTGCACATCGGACTAATCGGCCTTGGAAAAATGGGCTTCAACATGCGTGAACGGCTGCGCAACGGCGGGATCGAGGTCACCGGGTTTGACCGCAACCCCGACGTTGCCGACGTCACCACCCTGGACGAACTCATCGCCGCCGTCCCGGCGCCGCGCCTGATCTGGGTCATGGTCCCTTCGGGCGAGATTACCGACGCCGTGATCACCGAACTGGGCACCAAGCTCGACGCCGGTGACCTCGTGATCGACGGCGGCAACTCCCGGTTCACCGAAGACCAGAAGCACGGTGCCGCACTGGCCGAAAAGGGAATCCGCTTTGCGGACTGCGGAGTGTCCGGCGGGGTCTGGGGCCTCCAGAACGGTTACGGCCTGATGGCGGGCGGCGATGCCGCCGACATCGAACGGGCACTCCCCGTCTTCGACGCGCTCCGTCCCGCAGGTGAGCGTGCCGACAGCTTTGTGCACGTCGGCGGCGTCGGCGCCGGCCACTACGCCAAAATGGTCCACAACGGGATCGAATACGGCCTGATGCAGGCTTACGCCGAAGGGTACGAGCTCCTGGCCGCCAAGGAGATCGTCGCCGATCTTCCCGGGACATTCCGGGCCTGGCAGAAGGGGACGGTTGTCCGCTCCTGGCTCCTGGACCTCATGGTCAAGGCCCTTGACGAGGATCCCGGACTGGAATCGATCTCCGACTACGTCGAGGATTCGGGCGAAGGCCGCTGGACCGTCGAGGAGGCCATCGCCAACGCGGTGCCGGCCCCGGCGATCACGGCTGCTTTGTTCGCCAGGTTCTCCTCCCGCGAGGACAACTCACCGGCCATGAAGATGGTCTCGGCGCTGCGCCACCAGTTCGGCGGCCACGCGACCCGGCCGGCCAAATAATCCTGACCGGCCACTTGATCCTGCCTGTGAAGTCCTGAATCCCGCGTGTACCTAGAAAAACTCTCGCTCACCGATTTCCGCAGCTACGCCCAGGTCGATCTCAGCCTGGAGCCCGGAGTCACCGTCCTGGTGGGTTCCAACGGTATCGGCAAGACCAACCTGATGGAAGCGATCGGGTATCTTGCCACGCTCACCTCGCACCGGGTCAGCACGGACGCGCCGCTGTTGCGGTTTGGTGCCGAGCGGGCCATGATCCGGGCCAAGCTGGTCCGTGGCGAGCAGTCCACCGTACTGGAGCTGGAAATCAACGTGGGACGGGCCAACCGCGGCCGGATCAACCGGAGCAACCCGGTCCGCGCCCGGGACCTGCTCGGGATCTGCCAGATGGTGCTCTTCGCGCCGGAGGACCTGGCGCTGGTCAAGGGCGATCCGTCCAGCCGCCGCCGGTTCCTGGACGAGCTCCTGGTCAGCCTCATGCCGCGCCACGCCGCGACCAGGAGCGACTATGACCGGGTCCTGAAGCAGCGCAACGCGCTGCTCAAGTCGGCCCGCGCCGGAAAATTCAGCACGGGCCACGAGGCAACGCTCGATGTCTGGGACCAGCACATGGCCCGGGCCGGGGCTGAGCTGCTGCACGCGCGCCTGGAGCTGGTGGACCGGCTGCAACCGCACCTGAAAAACGCCTACGCGCAGCTGACCGACGGGTCCAAGGAAGCCACTGCGGTGTACCGTTCCACGCTGCAGGACAGCCTGGACGACGACGGCGGCACCTCAAGACCAGCGGATTCCAGACCTGCCGATGAGGCCGCGCCGGCGGAAGACCTGCGCCTGCTCTCCGTCGAACAGCTCACCGACCGCTACATCCAGGCCTTCGCCGCAGCCCGGCGCAAGGAACTGGAACGGGGAATCTCGCTGGTCGGGCCACACCGCGACGAACTTGAGCTCGTGCTTGGATCGGCGCCGGCCAAGGGCTACGCCTCCCACGGGGAAACCTGGTCCATGTGCCTGTCCCTGCGCCTGGCCTCCTACTACGTCATGCTCGACGATGCCCGCACGGGCGGCTCGCCCCCGATCCTGATTCTGGACGATGTCTTTGCCGAACTCGACGTCCAGCGGCGGCGTAAACTGGCGGCAATAGTATCCGGCGCCGAGCAAGTGCTGGTCACTGCCGCCGTCGAGGACGATATCCCGGCGGAGCTGACTGGACGGCGGGTGAAGGTCATCCCGGGAGGAATCGATGAGCAGGAAAATCGATGAATAAGGATACCGACGGCGGCCTGCAGCCCGGCCGTGACCCCGACGATATCGATGCCGCACAGGCCGCCTTGAACCGGATGCGCGACGCCGCCGCGGCCCGGGGCGAAATCCGGCGGGCGGTCCCGCGNGCTCCGGTGCCGCCAGCCAAAAGCCCGCCCGCGCGGCCCGGGGAACCCGCGGGTTCTCCCAATTCCACGGCACCGGCAGGGATCCGCTGGGCCTCGGAAAAGTCGTGGGACGCCTCGTGGCCGAACGCGGCTGGAGCTCGCCGGTGGCCGTCGGCTCCGTCATGGCGCAGTGGGCCGTGCTGGTGGGCCCGGAGATCTCGGCGCACTGCACTCCTGAGAGTTTTACCGACACCACCTTGCATGTGCGGACCGATTCCACGGCTTGGGCAACCCAGCTGCGGCTGCTCAGCAGCAGCCTGCTGGAAAAATTCCGGACCGAGCTTGGCGACGGCGTTGTGACCAGCATCCAGGTGCTCGGACCCGCCGCCCCGAGCTGGCGCAAGGGCCTCCGGACGGTCAACGGCCGGGGCCCCCGCGACACGTACGGATAGCCCCCGCCCCACTGGCGGGCACCGGATCTGAAGCACTTCTTGCAAAAACCCTTGAAAAATCCGCAAGCGGCGTGTAGGGCGCTTGAACCTCCCGGAGTCGTATAGGAACCCTAGGGCCGGACCCCGAAAGCCTTGCAGGGGGAGCCAGCGCCCTCCCAGCGGCACTTTCCCGCCCGTTTGGCGCCCTGGAATGCAGGTTTGGCCCCTATAACACGATAGAATCGGTGTAGATAACTGGGCGCCGGTGAAGCGTTGACTGAGTCCGTTTCCGACGCAATTTCAGCGTGCGGCGGACGGGATCCCCAAGTCAGCGGAAACACCCGGCGTCTTCAGTGACGTGCCTGTTGGCAGGAGCCTTTTCCACGGAAGGGGCAACCGCCGGCCTTCAACGAACATAGAGGAGTCGAAAGCGCCTGTGGCTAACGACAATGCAGAGATCCCGGCAGTGGAAGACATAGCGGAAGCGGTGGAACAAGAGGCTGCGGCAGCGGCGCCGTCGGGGACCGCGACATCGCGCGAATACGGCGCCAGCGACATCACCGTACTTGAAGGCCTGGAAGCTGTCCGGAAACGTCCCGGCATGTACATCGGCTCCACCGGCCCCCGCGGTTTGCACCACCTGGTCTATGAAGTGGTGGACAACTCGGTGGACGAGGCCCTGGCCGGCTACTGCACGCACATCGAAATCGTGCTGCAGGCCGACGGCGGGGTCAAGGTGGTCGACAACGGCCGCGGCATCCCCGTGGACATGCACCCCACCGAGCACAAGCCCACCGTGGAAGTCGTCATGACGATCCTGCACGCCGGCGGCAAGTTCGGCGGCGGCGGATATGCCGTCTCCGGCGGCCTCCACGGCGTCGGCATTTCGGTGGTCAACGCACTCTCCAGCCGGGTCGACACCGAGGTCCGCCGCCAGGGACACGTCTGGCGGATGTCTTTCGCCGACGGCGGCAAGCCGCAAGGCGGCCTGGTCCAGGGTGAGGAAACCACCGAGACCGGCACCACCCAGACGTTCTACCCCGATGCCAGCATCTTCGAGAGCACCGACTTCGACTTCGAAACACTGCGGGCCCGCTTCCAGCAGATGGCATTCCTCAACAAGGGCCTGCGCATCACGTTGACGGACGAGCGCCGCGCTCCGGGGGAATCGTCCGAGGACGACGACCTGGACCTGGACACCGTCCCCACCGAAGGTGAGATCGCCGCGGAATTCCACACCGTGGTCTACCAGTACGACGACGGCCTGCTGGACTACGTCAAGCACCTGAACTCCGGCAAGAAGGTTGATGTGGTCCACGAGGACGTCATCGCCTTCGAAACCGAGGACACGGAACGGCACATTGCCCTGGAAATGGCGATGCAGTGGACCAACGCGTACTCCGAAAGCGTCCACACCTACGCCAACACGATCAACACGCACGAGGGCGGCACCCACGAAGAGGGTTTCCGCGCCGCGATGACTTCACTCATCAACCGCTATGCGCGGGAGAAGAACATCATCAAGGAAAAGGAAGACAACCTCACCGGGGACGACATCCGCGAGGGCCTGACGGCAGTCATTTCCGTGAAGCTCTCGGAGCCGCAGTTCGAGGGCCAGACCAAGACCAAGCTCGGCAACTCCGAGGTCAAGGGCTTTGTCCAGCGCGTTGTCACCGACGGCCTGGGCGACTGGCTCGAGCGCAACCCCGGTCCCGCCCGGGACGTCATCCGCAAGGCGATCTCCGCAGCCCAGGCGCGCATGGCCGCCCGGAAGGCCCGGGACAACGCCCGCCGCAAGAGCCCGCTGGAATCCTTCGGCATGCCCGGTAAGCTGTCCGACTGCTCCTCGAAGAACCCGGAGAGGTGCGAGGTCTACATCGTGGAGGGTGACTCGGCCGGCGGTTCCGCCAAGCGCGGCCGCAACCCGGAGACCCAGGCCATCCTGCCGCTGCGCGGCAAGATCCTGAACGTCGAGCGTGCCCGGCTGGACAAAGCGCTCGGCAATGCCGAGGTCCAGTCCATGATCACCGCCTTCGGCACCGGCATTGGCGAGGACTTCGACATCGCCAAGCTGCGCTACCACAAGATCGTGCTCATGGCCGATGCCGACGTCGACGGCCAGCACATCACGACGCTGCTGATGACGCTGCTGTTCCGCTACATGCGCCCGCTGATCGAAAACGGCTACGTCTACCTCGCGCAGCCGCCGCTGTACCGGATCAAGTGGTCCAATGCCCCGCACGACTACGTCTACAGCGACCGGGAACGCGACGCGAAGCTGGTCTCGGGCCAGGCCGCCGGCCGCCGCATCCCCAAGGACAACGGCATCCAGCGCTACAAGGGCCTCGGCGAAATGGACTACACGGAACTGTGGGACACCACCATGGACCCGGACCACCGGACGCTGCTGCAGGTGACGATGGACGATGCCCTGGCGGCGGACCAGATCTTCTCGGTCCTGATGGGCGAGGACGTTGAATCGCGCCGAAACTTCATTCAGCAGAACGCCAAGGACGTTCGGTTCCTGGACATCTAGAGGGCAGCCAAGCCCCGAATATGCCCGGACTGATATATACCTGAAACGGAAAATATAGACTATGAGTGACGAAACACCAGAGGTGCCGGCCGGCTCCGAGCCCGTCCTTGAAGGCGCCATCCTCGATGGCGACGTACTGACCGACCGCGTCGAGCAGGTGGACCTGCAGACCGAAATGCAACGCTCCTACCTCGACTACGCCATGGCCGTGATCGTGGGCCGTGCCCTGCCGGATGTCCGCGACGGCCTCAAGCCCGTCCACCGCCGCGTGCTCTACGCGATGTTCGACGGCGGCTACCGCCCGGAACGCTCCTTCAACAAGTGTGCCCGTGTGGTGGGCGAGGTCATGGGCCAGTACCACCCGCACGGCGACACCGCTATCTACGACGCCTTGGTCCGCCTGATCCAGGACTGGACCATGCGCTACCCGCTGGCGCTGGGCCAGGGCAACTTCGGCTCGCCCGGCAACGACGGCGCCGCGGCTCCGCGGTATACCGAAACCAAGATGGCGCCGCTGGCGATGGAAATGGTCCGGGACATCGACGAGGAAACCGTCGACTTCCAGGACAACTACGACGGCAAGAACCAGGAACCGACCATCCTGCCGGCGCGGTTCCCGAACCTCCTGGTGAACGGGTCCTCGGGCATCGCCGTCGGCATGGCCACCAACATCCCGCCGCACAACCTCCGCGAGGTCGCTGACGGTGTGCAGTGGTACTTGGCCAACCCGACCGCCAGCCGTGAAGAGCTGCTCGAAGAGCTGATCCAGCGCGTCAAGGGACCGGACTTCCCGACCGGCGCCACGATTCTGGGCCACAAGGGCATCGAGGACGCCTACCGCACGGGCCGTGGCTCCATCACGATGCGCGCAGTGGTCAACGTCGAGGAACTCCAGGGCCGCACGTGCCTGGTGGTCACCGAGCTGCCGTACCAGGCCAACCCGGACAACCTGGCCATCAAGATCGCCGAACTCGTCAAGGACGGCAAGATCTCCGGCATCGCCGACCTCCGCGACGAGACCTCGGGCCGCACCGGCCAGCGACTGGTGATCGTGCTCAAGCGCGACGCCGTGGCCAAGGTGGTGCTGAACAACCTCTACAAGCACACCCAGCTGCAGGACAACTTCGCCGCCAATATGCTCGCGATCGTCGACGGGGTGCCGCGCACGCTCAGCCTCGATGCCTTCATCCGGCACTGGGTCACGCACCAGATGGACGTCATTGCCCGCCGCACCCGGTACCGGCTGCGGAAGGCGGAGGAGGAAGCGCACATCCTGCGGGCCCTTCTCAAGGCGCTGGATGCGCTCGATGAGGTCATTGCCCTGATCCGTGCGTCCACCACCACCGAAGCGGCCCGCGACGGGCTGATGGAGCTGCTGGACATCGACGACGTGCAGGCCCGGGCCATCCTGGACATGCAGCTGCGCCGGCTCGCTGCACTGGAGCGCCAGAAGATCCAGGACAAGCACGCCGAACTTGAGGCCCTGATTGTCGAATACAACTCGATCCTGGCCTCGGAGGAGCGCCAGCGCGAGATCATCAGCACCGAACTCTCGGAGATCGTGGCCAAGCACGGCGATGACCGCCGCACCAAGGTCCTGCTGGGCTACGACGGCGACATGTCCATCGAGGATCTGATCCCCGAGGAGGAAATGGTCGTCACCATTACCCGCGGCGGCTACGTCAAGCGCACCCGCAGCGACAACTACCGCTCGCAGCAGCGCGGCGGCAAGGGCATCAAGGGCGCGCAGCTGCGCGGCGACGACGTCGTCGAACACTTCTTCGTCACCACCACCCACCACTGGCTGCTCTTCTTCACCAACCTGGGCCGGGTCTACCGCGCCAAGGCGTACGAGCTCGTGGAAGCCGGCCGCGACGCCAAGGGCCAGCACGTGGCAAACCTGATGGCGTTCCAGCCGGACGAGCACATCGCCCAGGTGCTGGACCTGCGCGACTACCAGCACGCCCCGTACCTGGTGCTCGCCACCAAACGCGGCCTCGTCAAAAAGACCCGCCTGGAGGACTACGACACCAACCGGTCCGCCGGCGTCATCGCCATCAACCTGCGCGACGGCGATGAGCTTGTCTCGGCCCAGCTGGTGTCCGAGACCGATGACCTCATGCTGGTCTCCCGCAAGGGCCAGTCCGTCCGCTTCACCGCGACCGACGATGCGCTGCGCCCGATGGGCCGTGCCACCTCGGGCGTGACCGGCATGAAGTTCCGCGAGGACGACGAACTGCTGGCGGCTGACGTCGTGCAGGACGGTTCGTTTGTCTTCATTGTCACCGAAGGCGGCTTCGCCAAGCGGACCGCAGTGGAGGAATACCGCCTCCAGGGCCGCGGCGGCCTTGGCATCAAGGTGGGCAAGTACCAGGAAGAACGCGGCCACCTCGTCGGGGCCCTCATTGTCAACGAGGAAGACGAAGTCCTGGTGGTTATGGAGGGCGGCAAGGTGGTCCGCTCGTCGGTCAGCGGCGTGCCGGCCAAGGGCCGCGACACCATGGGCGTGATCTTTGCCAAGCCGGACAAGAACGACCGCATCATCGCCGTCGCGCGCAACAGCGAACGCGGGCTCGAAGTCGAGGAATCGGCCGAAGGTCAGGATGCCGGTGAAAATGCCGGAGACGTGGCCGAAAATCGGGCATCCACGCCCGATGACGTAACGTTGGCTGAAGATGGCGGACTGCATGAGGAGTCCGCAGCGGCAGAATCAGTACCGGCCCCGGAGTCAGATGAGTCATCAGGCAATGCCGAGCTGGACGAAGACAATACCGGAGGTAACGAGTGAGTAATTCCGACTCATATCCCAAGCCGAGCAGCGGCGTGCCGAGCGGAGTGCGGCAGCCCGCCGCCGCACCGCGCGTAGGCGCCCCCTCGCGTCCGCAGCAGCGCCCCGGCGTGTCCGGCGCAGCCACGGGAACGGGCCAGCGGCCC
>NZ_AZSB01000532.1:0-7484 GCF_000520575.1 Arthrobacter sp. I3 | reverse complement strand
CGTCCCGGCACAACGAAAAGGGGCGCCTGCCGCGATGAACTGGTCCCCGAAAGTTGGACTGGTTAAGTAGGATCCTAAGCCGCGAGGGCCTGAGCACGGTATTGCACCGGGCTCAGGCCCTCGAGCTTTGTTGAGATTCGTTCGGTGTTGTACCAGCGGATGTATTCGTTCAGTTGGGTCGCCAGTGCGTCTGTGCCGAGAAAACGGACGCGGTGGAACAGCTCTTCCTTGAGGTGTCCAAAGAAGTTCTCCATCACGGCGTTGTCGTAGCAGTTGGCCTTGCGTGACATTGATTGGATCGCGCCGGCTCTCTCCAGGAGAGTCCGCCAGGAGGCGTGCTGGTACTGGAAACCCTGGTCAGAATGCACGAGCGGTTTCTGCCCGTCCCTGAGCGTTGCCAGTGCGTCGCGCAGTGACGTGTTTGTGAGCTCCAGATTCGGGGACGAGCTGATCGAGTAGGAGATAATCTGCCGATCAAAGAGGTCCATAACCGGTGAGAGGTAGAGCTTCCGGTCGCCGATACTGAATTCGGTCACATCGGTAACCCACTTCTGGTTCGGGGCTGTGGCTTCGAACTTTCGGTTCAGCAGGTTCGGGGCAACAGTGCCCTGCTCGCCTTGGTAGGAGTTGTAGCGTTTCTTCCGCCGGACCTTGCAGGTCAGCCCGAGTGCCCGCATCAGCTTCAGCACGGTCTTCTTCGCGATCGTCCAGCCTTGCTTGAGCAGTTCCGTGTGGATGCGGCGGTGCCCGTACCGGCCATGGTTCTTTTCGAAGATGTCCGTGACCGCGGTCTTGAGTGTCTCTTGCGGGTCAGGGGCCTGGAGGCGGGCCTGGTGGTAGAAGAACGTGGACCGGGCCAACCCGGCTACGTCCAGGAGCATTTGCAGCCGGTGTTCGGCCTTGAGGGCGATGACGGCGCGGACCTTTACCGCCGTTCCTCGTCCCTCAAGGCCTGCACTTTTCCCAGGAATGCCACTTCTGCCCGAAGGCGCTCGTTCTCCCGGCGCAGCCGCTGCAGCTCCGATTCAGGTTTCCTCTCAGAATCCCGGTTCGTCGTCGGACGGCCTTTGGGCTTCGCGCGCAAACCATCTTCACCCTCGGCGCGATACTTGCCTGTCCACTTATCGATCAACTTCGGAGAAGACAACTGCAGCTCTCTCGCCAATCCGACCTTGTTCTCCCCAGACAGGAACCGCTGGACTGCATCGAGTTTGAACTCGAATGAGAACACCCGTTTGGTTGGTTTCGCCACCAGCGTCGTACCTCCGCGAACTCGCCATCGGTCATATAGCCGCCCGGTCGCTTTCGGGCTCACGCCAAGCCGAGTTCCTACAGCTTTGGCGCCCCAACCGGTCTCAAACAACGCTACCGCCACCTCACGCTGCTCCTCAGACAACGAACTGCTCTTGAACATAAAACTGCTCCCCGTAAGTCAGAACTGAATTCTCAGTCCAACTTTCGGGGAGCAGTTCACACTGGCGGTCCTCCTTTTTCGTCACATTGAGGCATCATTCCTTGCGAGCTACATCTCTTCGCGCCTTAAAGTCCTTTGACCACTTGTAAAAGTCATCCAGCCGCCGGCGCAACACCGCGGGGACGGGCAGACTCTGTTCCCAGCCCTCACCTGTGCTGTGCACGAAAAAGTCATTCACTTCCATGCCGGCATTAATGCTGGCAATGTCCGACTTTTCCAACGCCAAAAGGCCCTTCAACTGCGTGGTCTGAACCTTGAACTTGCTGCGCCCAACGACACCTTCGACCACGACATCTTCAACGGCCGCTTCCCATACCTGACGAAGTTGGTTTCCGAAATCTCGGCAATCCCTCGCATATGCAGTGAAGTCAAGATCATCAAAGTGAGCCTTGGCAGCGACGTAATCCGGTTCCAGTGCCTTCATCATGGAGGCAGAGCCGTTCTTTCCCTCGTTGGAAGACCGCTGGATGCCAGTTCCCGTTTCAGGATGCTGGGTAATGTCCAACCGGGTGTATGGAACTTTCGTTGGGTTCTCAATGCCGTCAGTGACCTGGGCATCCCATTCCTTGAGGGTGCCGAAGTCTTGCAGGGCACCGGCGAAAGAAGTGCTGTGGGTGAATACGATGACCTGACGGGTCTCATCCTCGGCGACGACAACGCGGCGCGCCGGCTGGGAAGTGGGGGTTGACTCCGTCTGTTCTGACACGGGAACTCCTTGGAAAGGTACGGCGGGAACTCAACCATCATAGGTTTTGTCCGCCAATGTACTTGGACCGGTTTGGTTCGATGCGGCGTCACTGGCGCGATTCTGGAATTCAGCCTATCTGCATGTAGAGTAATTTCGCGCACTGGAAGCGATCGCGTTGCTCACAGCACTGAGGCAGGCTGATTGTTACACCGGTGTACTCCGCGCCCGAGTGGCGGAATTGGCAGACGCGCCGCACTCAAAATGCGGTATCGAAAGGTGTGTGGGTTCGAGTCCCACCTCGGGCACAGTGTTTCCGCAGGTCAGTGGCCTGTTTCCTCTTTGGGTGTTGACAAAACCGCCCAAAGTGTTGCCAGCGGCGTACCGTTTTTTGTGTGGCAAGCATTCGAAAACGCACCAAGAAGGACGGCACATCGTCCTATATGGTGTTGTGGCGGGACCCGAAGAGCCGCGAGCAGCAGGGCCTGACCGTCGCCACTCTCGTCGAAGCTGAGACCCTGAAGAGGCTTCTGGACGCCAACGGACAATCCTTCGAGATCGCGCAGCACGCCATCCTGTCGAATGAGAAGCGCATACCGACCGTTGCTGAAGTCATCCAGGAGCACATCGACCTGCTGATCCGGCCATCGAGCGGCACCATCAAGACGTATCAAACCATGCTGGACCTGCATATCCGGAACGTCATCGGCCACGTGCCCGTGGACAAACTCGATTACCGGCTGATCGCCCACTGGGTGAAGTCAATGATGGCCAAGGACAAGGCGCCGAAGACGATCCACAATGTTCATGGCCTGATTTCGGCGGCCATGAACACCGCGGAGATGCTCGGGTACATATCGCGGAACCCGTGCCGCGGCGTACAGCTCCCCGGCATTGAAAAGGCCGAGGACGAAGCCATGTTCCTCACCCATGCGGAGTTCAGCCTCATCATGGAGGGCATGGGGGAGCGGTACAAGGCGTTCACCAATTTTCTGGTCATGACCGGCACCCGCTTTGGGGAGGCAACCGCGCTGACCGTGTCCGACGTCGACCTGCTCTCCAAACCGCCCACCGCCCGGATCAGTAAGGCATGGAAGCGGGACGGGCAGAACCAGTTCTACATTGGCGCGACGAAGACAGGCGCCGGTAAGCGCACCATAGGGCTGAACCCCGCCCTGGTGGAGCTGCTAATCCCGTTGGTTGCCAGTAGGCCAGGAAAGGAACTGGTGTTTACGACGCCCAAGGGCGGCCGAATCGTCCACAAGCTCTACTGGGACGACTACTGGGTCCCTGCGGTTCGCACGGCCCAGGCAATCGGCCTGAGCAAAAACCCACGGATCCACGACCTCCGCCACACCCACGCGTCGTGGCTGATCCAGGACGGCGTGCCGTTGTTCACCACCTCGCGCCGGCTGGGGCACGCCTCTACAAGGACGACTGAGCAGGTCTACGGGCACTTGATGCCCGAGGCGCTCCAAGCCGGCGCTGACGCCACTGAGCGCTCTGTGACAGCCTTTCTACGGTGACAGCTATGGCGTTCTGCCTGGCGACGTGCGGATGCCTGCCCGTTGAACGTTTACCGGCGCGCGCTTCCGGTCATGTCGGCTAGTCTCCAAGAGGCCATGAAGGTGGAAAGCAACGCCTTCCTTTTGGAGTTCCCGTGGAGATCGAATTTTTTGAGCCCGCTGAAGCTGCCGCGCTGATGCGCTGCACAGAGTCATGGCTGCGCGACGGCGCAACCAGTGGACGGTTCCCACACGCATGCTGGGGCAAGGGAAAGATCATTTTCACTTCTGAGCACATCATGGAAATCGCGAAGTTGAGTGAGATCCTTCCCGGCAGCAGTGGTTCCTCGCTCTCTGCTAGTCGGCCAGCGGCAAAAGAGCGGCTCATTGGCACCCGCTCGAAAGTCAGACTGGCCACGGCGAACTGAGCAGGGGCGCCGTTTCCCGTCCGGGCCCGGGTTTGAAAATTTTGCATTGTCCAAAGCAAGCTGCACTGCTCGGATGTCAGCCCGACAAAGAGTAGTGCATGGCCAACGTGGGCAGGGATGCCAGGAGCGGCTTTCGACCTGAGATGTGGCAACTGGTGCGCAGATGATGCATTCGAAGTCGCAGAGGGTGTTGTCGGTTCTGACGAGGTCCGATCCGCACGAATAAGTTGGCCCGGCAAGCTCCGGTCGTCATAGACTCGGCAGGCTGCCCGGCTGGCTCTCAATCAGTGGCCACGGCTGATGTCATCACCACCCAGCAGGTGGCCAGCACATACCTCATGGAAGCTCGCCTCCTCTGTCCCTGAAAAGGCGCTGGGCAACCGAAGTCGAGGGTCCCAGGCACCGGATCGAACCTGACAGACCGACAGAGTGACTACGGGGCGAAGATCTTGTTGATGATGGCCCCGTAGCGCGCTGGCGTGAGATCCGCACCGGTTGGCACATCGGTGAAATACGCGGTCACCGTTGTCAACAACGACCCCTTGAGTGCAAACAGAACATGCTCTACACCCGATTCCTGGACGGCGCCATCGAACCGAGCCTTATCTCCGTTCTGAGCCATTCAAAGGCCGTCCGGTGCGAGGACGTCGCCCGGCAGACGGACGTGAAGGCCAAATACAAACTCTGGGTGCCCCAATCCGAGAGCAACACGGTCCGCTCGATGCTGAACACATGCAATTAGCCGGAGACCAGCTCCGGTATGTTCATCCCGGGGGACCGCAACTCGTCGGACTCACGCTCCGAGAGAAAGAAGCACCATGAAGAAGACCGCACAAGAGCTCGCAGGGGTGGCCCTGGCCATCCCTCTCCTGCTCGCCGGGATGGCGTTGCCGGCGCACGCAGAGACGACCACTGAGTCGGCGGCCGCCGTCCCTCCTGGGACCATCAAGCCCCTCGTGCCGGCGGCGCAACGGTCGATCATCGACAAGTCCGTTGCTGCGATCCGCGCCAAGAACCCCAGCCTCGGGGCGAAATCGGGTGCCACCCAATACGGTCTGTACGCGGGGACCGCCCTCGCTAAGTACAAGGGCGGCATCATCGTCTGGCACCGTCTGGGCGCCGGCGCGGTTAAGGGTGCCATCCTGACCGAGTACCGCAAGGTCTTGGAGTACAACGGCATTGGCTACCCGACTTCCGGGGAGATCAAGGTCAAGGGCGGTGTGGTCCAGCACTTCGCACTCGGCGACATCTACTGGTCCGCGACGACTGGGGCGCATGCCGTCTGGATGTGGGACCGCGAATTGCAGGCCAACGGTGGTGTGAACGGGCGGCTCGGCCTCCCAACGTCTGATCGCACGTCGACTCCGACGGGCGCCTACCAGAAGTTCCAGGGCGGAACGATCTACTACACCGGCTACAAGAGCCGGGTCGTCTTCAACAAGAAGTAGCCTCCACCAGCACGTCACGGCAGCATCGAACGCCCCGGGCCATTGGTCCGGGGCTTTCTCTGTGTCGGCCAGCCAGCCTCCGTCTGCGCATGGGTCCAGTCAAAGCCCGACCCATCGCTAGGACCTGCACCGTGACCACGTTCGTGAAAATCTCCGACGGCTCCAAACTGCTGAACGCAGACCATCACCAGCTTCAATATCGGGCATCGTCCCGGCAACTTCTCCAGGGACGTGGAGCTAGAGCACTCGATCGGATCCCGGGTCGCCGATTCAGTGCACGCCGCGACCCTCCTGCACGGACTCAGTGACGACGAGGCCCTGTAGGGCCTGGCCGCCCTCGGCAAGGCCATCACGATGGCCACAGGAACCGGGGGCATCGACCCCCACGTCAAATTCTCCATGGACGCAAGCCCTCTGGATCAACGTGCGCCTCACCCGGGCCCTGCCGGGCGAGAAGTTCAGCGCCGCAGACATTGCCCGGCTTATGCGCATCGTTGACTCTGCCAGATCCTTGAGCCGCAGCCGGGTCATCTCCATCGACTGGCCCTCGAGGGCGTCCTCGGTGCGCTTGGACCACTGTCCGTGGTGGAGACCACCATGCCGTAGGAGAACTCCGCCTTGCCCGCGGCCGTGAAGAAGGAATCGATCTGGCCCTTCTGGAGTGTCAGCGTCGGGTCGAAGAATTTGCACTGGATAGCCGTGAGCTCTCCCGTGTACCGGTCTCGCGCAACCAGGTCGACGCCGGTGTCGACCTTGCCGTTCCGGCCGGGCCACTCGTGAAGCGTTCGATGGCGTCTTCGGCTGTGGGAATGTTGAAGACTTCACCCTGACGGGTCGTGTTTGCCACATAGCGGCCCGTCTCGAACCACTCGAGCATGGCGGCCATGTCCGGGGGGACGGAGACGCCGTCGTCAGGGGCCCCTGGCCCACCGGTCGGGCCCGGCGCTACTGTGATCGGTCGGCCGAGCAGGCTGCCGGAGATGTCCGCGACGTCCTGGATGCTCACGGGGCGGTCCCATCCGATATCGATCCGTTCTCCTGCGGCGATGTCGGCGTCGACGGCCGCGGCGAGGTACGCGGCGAGGTCGGAGGTGAGGATGAACGTCAGTGGGACACGGGGGGAGCCCAACCATGAGAGGCTGCCCCGGGAGAAGGGATCTCCACCGAATCTGGTGAGTTGGTCCAGGAAGGCGCCGGGGCGCAGAGCGACAAAGGCGACGTGCTTGTCCTCCAGCCGGTCTTCGGCCAGTTTCTTATGCCAGAAGTGGGGGACCTGCGGCGTCTGGTCGCAGGTAAGGATGCTGGTGAGGACAAACCTGCGAACACCGGCCTGCGCCGCCGAGTCGATGAGGTTGCGGTTTCCGACTACGTCGATCTCGGAAGTGTCGCCCCTGCTGTGGCCAGTGTAGCCGGCAGCGGTCGTAACCACAGCGTCGACGTCGCCCACAGCGCGCTCCAGCGATCCGGGATCCATCATGTCTCCGCGCGCGATCGCTACCCCAGCCGCCTCGAGTCGTCCTGCATCGGATCCAGGCCGCACGAGGGCCCGCACCTGCTTGCCGCGGTCCAGCAATGCCGCTATGACTTGGCTTCCGAGATACCCGGTGCCGCCGACAACCAGAACTTGTGAACTGTCCACAATTCAACTCCTTGTCTTTTGGTCCGTGTGGAATGTTTCTCCAGCCGGTTAATGCCCGCTGTTTCGTCTGAGGCATCGAAACCGTTGCGAAGTCGATTCTCTGAGGACGATCTGGCTCAGGTCGATGGGCCGGTCCGTCACAGCGCAGGGGCCCGGCCCGGTGACTACGTGTCGGGGAGAGAGGCCTGTCGGGGGTTGTGTTGGTCCCGGAGAGCGCGTCATTAAGACCGGTGCGGGTTTGGCCCGACCAGGCGTCGGGCGGCCTCGGCGATATGTTTGGCGTCGATGCCTGCCCAGGCGAGGAG
>NZ_AZSB01000531.1:0-7725 GCF_000520575.1 Arthrobacter sp. I3 | reverse complement strand
ACCTCGTGAAGACCTACCGCTCGGACATCGCGGGGGTCATCACGGACACCGTGGCCCGCTGGGATGCCGAAGAGACATCGCAGAAGATCGAACTGCAGGTCGGCAGGGACCTGCAGTTCATCCGGATCAACGGCACGGTGGTGGGCGCACTGGCCGGGCTGGCCATCTTTACGCTGGCCACCCTGCTGTTCGGCGAGTCCCTAGGGCGTGTCTCCTAAGGCTGCCAGCCAGATGCTGATTGCCCGGAACACGGCTCCGCCGCGATAGGTGAGTGCGAGTTTGTCGTACCGGGTTGCCAGGGCCCGCCACTGTTTGAAGATGTTGGAGTTCCGTTCGACGACGTTGCGGCCTTTGTAGGCTTCTTTGTCGAAGGCCGGAGGCCTGCCGCCGGTGGATCCGCGTCGTTTCCGGTGGCCGATCTGGTCGGATGGCTGCGGGATGACAGCGACGATGCTGCGGTCGCGCAGGTGGGTCCGGATCGCCCGGGATGAGTAGGCCTTGTCGCCGCGGACACGGTCCGGGCGGGTGCGAGGCCTGCCCGGACCAGATCGGTTGATCTTCAGCCGGTCCATCAGATGGGTGAACATCGGCGCGTCTCCGCCCTGGCCGGGGGCTACCAGCAGCACCAAAGGCCGCAGCAACGGCTGAATGCGAGCCCACTGTACGGGACACCCATTATGCATCCCCAACTACCAGCCCAGGTTTTAGGAGACACTCCCTAGCCGATACCGCACCGGAGCACGACCGCGCCCGGGAACTGCTTCGCCAGCAGGTTGCCGCGCATCCCGGACGCCCCGAGCTGGCACTGGTGGAACACCTTTCCGCGCTGAAAGCGTCAGCCGATCGCTCTGCAGGGTCCCCCGTCGAGACCGGCAAAGCCCCCGGTCCGGTTGCCGACCCCGGGGTGTAAAGGCGAGTCGGGAAGCAGCGCCGGAGCCGCAGCTGTAGACGCGGATCCAGTCCACCTGCGGCCGACCGGCCGAGGGGTAATGCAGCAGCGCAGCCGCCAAGCGCCAGTGCGCCTGCCGCGCTCCCTGCCCCGGCCCTCCGCTTCACAAACAACGCGCCCCTCACACGTACTTGGCGAACCAGGCCAGCGTGTCGTTCCAGGCGGCGGTGGCCTGCTCCTGGTTGTACCGCTCCCCTATGTCATTGTGGAAAGCGTGGTCCACGCCCGGATAAACCTTCAGTTCGTACGGCACGGCGGTCTTGGCCAGCGCATCCCGGAGTGCCGGCATGGCACGGGTAATCCGCTGGTCAAGCTCGGCGTAGACGCCAAAAACGGCCGCCATGATGGCCGGCACCTTGTCCAGGTCAGGTGAAGGTCCATAGAACGCCCAAGTGGCCTTCAGCCCCGGGATTGCCGTCGCCGCCTGCCAGGTGATCCCGCCGCCAAAGCAGAAGCCGTTCATGGCGATCCGCCCCTCGTCAACAAAGTCCTGGGCGTTCAGGTAATCGAAGGCGGCAGCGAAGTCGGAGACGTGGCGCTGGGCGCCCGCCTGGGTCAACGCCCCCGGCACGGCATCCGGGTCCATGCCGGCTGTCCCGTCCTCCCGGCTCAGCAGGTCCAGGGCCAGCGCCGCGTACCCGGCCTTGGCGTAACGGCGTGCCACATCCTGGATGTGCGGCGTCAGGCCACGGTTCTCGTGACAGATCAACACCGCGGGGCCGACAGCGCCGTTCCCGGGACGGGCAAGGTACCCGCTGATGTCGGTGCCGCGCGCAGGGAACCGCACCGTCGCCGTCGTGAGTCCCGACGCCCCCTCGGGAACGGACAGCGGACTCTTTGCCCCCGGCACCGACCCCGCAGGCGAGGTACCTGGCGCCGGTGAGGACGAAGTTGGCGCGGGCATGGGGTCGGTGCTGCGGGGGACTTCTTCGGGCGTGCAGCCCACGAGCGTCATGGCGCCGGCGCGATAGTCGTCGAAGAATTCCTCAATCAGGTACTTCTCAAACTTGCCGAGCTGGGTCATGGCGGACCTCCCGTGGGTGTGCCGATCGTCCTCCTCCGAAGCCGTCATCCGGCAAGCAGCAAAGGGCCGCGCGCACCCGATCCACGTGCGGCCCTTTGCCATCCGACGCTGGCTTCCGCTACCCGGTGACTTTCCTGGCAGCGGCATGCCACGTCAGCCGTCCATGCTGAAAATCCGTAGCCCGGCCGACGGATACCGTGTACGAGTCCCTCGTGGGGTAACCCAGCCGACTCGTCTCCCAGCCGAGCGACGCCCACTTCGAACGGATCGCACCATACACCGAGTGCGCCCCGGTACCGTTCGTCCAATAGATCGATGCCCCACCGGCTCCGGAGAAATTGTTGTATCGCCCCCGCCCGTCGGGCGCGCGCTTCTCATCCGTGATCGGATAACCCAGCGGACCTGTCTCCCAGCCCAGCGCCGCCCACTTGGCTCGTATTGAACCCATGACGGAGTGCGCGCCGGTCATAGGTGACCAGAAGATCGAGCTTCCATCTTTACCTGAGAAGTGGTTGTACTGCCCTACCTTGTCGGACGAAGTCGTCGTGTCGGTGGTCGGATAGCCCAGGCCCGTCTCCCAGCCCAGCGACGCCCACTTGGTTCGGACCGCCCCTGTCACCGAGTGCGCCTTAGTAGTCGGCGTCCAGTAGATCGATGCACCGCCGGCACCGGAAAAGTGGTTGTACCGTCCCCGCCCGTCGGGTGCGCGCTTCTCATCCGTGATCGGATAACCCAGCGGCCCGGTCTCCGCACCCAGTGCCATCCATTTGGACCGGATCGAGCCCAGGACAAAGTGCGCTCCGGTGGTCGGGGAATAGTAGATCGAAGATCCGCCCGCGCCGGCGAAGTCACTGTAGCGGCCCACTTTGTCCGGTGAAGCCTTCTGGTCGGAAATAGGGAAGCCCAGTATGCCGGCCGGACCGCCGGCGGCCCTGTAGCGTTTGCTGATCTCACCGAGCACCGCATGGGCCCCGGTCTTGGCTGACCAGCAGATCATGCCCCCGTTGTAGTCCTGGCACTTCCCTCCCGCCACGGCGTACTCGGAGGTCAGCATCCGGCCCAGGATCGTCCCCGGGCGGCCGGCATTGATCTTCCACCCGTAGGCGGCGATGGGGTCGTCGGTGCCCCTCCCTGTGAGCATGACCTTCTGGGCGGCCTGGCCGTCATCGGCGGTGACCAGGTAAAAGGTCTCACTCGACCCGGCTTGCCCAACGGCCGACGGCGCAAAGGTCACTGTCTGGTAGGCAGTCTCACCGGCAGGGATCTTTAAGCCCTCCGAAATGGGAGTTGCCGTGGAGAAGACCCCCTGCGGCGCTTTCGCCTTCGTTATGGTCATCGGGATGTTTCCAGTGTTCTTGATCGGAAAAACCCGGGTAACCGACGTCCCGGCGGGGACGTCACCAAAGTCCAGAGTGCGCGGCAACTCCAGGTGCGCTGTTCCGGAGATGGCCGTCGCGGTAATCTTGACGGTCACCCCACCGCGGTCGCTTACGACCGACAGCGAGTCGGTCACCGGCTTAGCCGTGGTGGGGGTGAAGGTCACGGACACCGGCACTGACCCGAGGGGTTGGATCGTCTGGCCCACGACCGGCGCCGTGCCTGCATCCACTTTCAGCGCCGCGTTGACTGGTAGGGTGACGCGGGTGAGCTTGACGGCGGTTGTGCCGGTGTTGACGATGTTGATCGTCTGCCGGCTAGTTGTCTTCGTTGGCACGTCGGTGTACTGGATCAGGCCCGGGGTCGCGCCCAGGCCGTCCTTCGTACCTACGGCGTGGACGCCGAGGAGGACGGTCTCGCCGTCCGTGGTCTTGACGGTCAGCGTGCCGTCAACCTGACCGGCAGCCGCGGGCGAGAACGTCACGGGGACCGCGAGATTTCCGCCTTTAGACACCTTCCGAGGCAACGTCAGCGAGGTTCCAATCTTGAACGGTGCACCTGTGGTGATGGAACTAATCGTCACGGTCCGGGATGCGGTGACTGTAATGGTTCCGGCTGCAGCGGTACCCACCTTGGCGTTGCCCAGATCGGAGTTCTTAGCTCCTACTGCCGACGTCGTTGGGGCGCCGAACCCGAGCACGTGCCCGTCGCGAGTGCCGACGTACACACGGCCTTTATCGGTTGCCACCGAGGAGAACTTGGCGCCGATCCCCAGGGGGGCGCTGAAAACCTCTTTGAGCTGGCCAGTACCGTCCGGAAGTGCCTTGTAGGCCCGCAATTCCGCACCCGCACCCGTTCCTCCGCTGACATAGACCACCCAGACAAGGGCGGAGGACCCGTCTTTGCCGTATGACGTCACCGCCGGCGAACCGGAGCTGAACCCGAATGTTCCGGCGGAGGTCCCGACGGCGGCGAGGCTGACGCCACCCGCAGCGCTAGTCACCAACTTGAACGCGCGAAGGTATCCGTTGCTCTCTACGGCGTAGATATAGCCACCGCTACTGCTCCCAAAGAACGCAGGCTTGCCCCACACCCCGTTGTACGGACCGGCTATGTCGAGAACGGCGTCGGTTCCGCCGGGCCCCTGCGCCATGCCGCCGAGGTTGTCCCGGTCCAACAGGTAGACCCGGCCGTCTTTCCCGACTTGCGCCATCAGATGGGGGTGCTTCGCTGTGCCGTAGCCGTCGGGAATCGCGAGGGGGGCTCCGGCTCCCAGGTCGGCGTCGTTGCGGTTCAGCCTGGCGTTGTCGGCCGGACTGAAGAAGTCCGTTGGCTTCAGATTGCCGTCGGTGCCCACCCGGAGCCGGACCACAGCCTCGGCCAGGGTGGTGGGAGGCTTCGAGCCCGGGCCGGGACTCGGGGAGATGCCGTTGCCGGTCGCCAGCAGGATCTGGCCGGGGCCGTCGGAGACGAGTCCCCCGCCGGACTGCCAAATGCCGCCCTCCGCGTTGGCGTTCCCTGACTCTGTCGCCCACATCGTCGTCTGCTTGCCGGCTGTCGATACGCCGACGACATAGCCGACGAAGGGGGTGTAGTCGCAGTGGCTGGCGAACCCTGCATAAACCACGCCGTCCAAGAGCAGCAACCCCGGGCGCTGCATCGCCGTCATCGGGTTGAACGGTCGGCCTGGGTCATTTGTCGGCGAGCCTTGGATTGTGACGGGGAACCCGGGCCTCTCCGCGCCGGTCGCCACATCCAGTTTGTGCATGTACCAGTGCGGGAACTGCTTACTGGCCCCGTCATTCGTCTTCGCCAGCAGGAAGATGCTCTTCGATGCCGGGTCATAGACGGGGGTGGAAGTAACTCCGATATTGGGCGTAAGGTCACCGCAGTTCACTGTCGAAGCAGGCCACGCCGGCCCGAGCTTGCGCGTCCACTTGGCCGCACCTGTCTCGCTGTCCAGCCCGTAAACCGCGTTGTTCTCAGTCGCGGCAACCACGGTGCCGCCGACCACCAACGGCTGAGCGTAAACCTGCCCGTCCACGGTGGCGGAGAATAGCCGACCGAAGTTCGAGGATGCCACAGATGACGGCGAGAGACCGGCCTCGTCGCGATCCCAGCCCGTCCGTAGGGAGTCGTTGGCGATCGTGCCCACGTCGGCTGCGGCAATCCCGCTGGTGGACAGCCCTGCGAATGCGAGGGACATTGTTATTAAGCCTGCCCAGGCGCACCGCGACCGCAGGCGTTGCGGGGACGAAGTTATGGGGATGTTGGCAGACCAGTGGTGCCGGAGGCGAGCCGCCCCAGCCATACGTAGACGGCGCGGACGGCCCAGAAAATGGGCGTAGAAACCCCGTGGTTTTGTTTGATCACGCATGGCTGAGACCCGTTTCTGATCAGTACATTGATTTGATTAACCCAGTACTCAGGAGCGTAAGAGCGGGGGTCCAGGGGCACCCGAGTGGTGCCTACTCGACTTTGAGGGGGCTGCCTGTGCTTGGTCCGTGGCACTACTTGACCGCTACGTGGGCGCGCGCGAGTGCCTACTTGGTACCGCGGATGCGTGGGCGGTGGGGACGACGTCACCGCTTCCGACGCTGGCGAGGATCAGGCCTGACTGTGGACCGCCCCGATGGGCGGCGCCCGTCAGGAGGGCAGCGGCCCGCTGGCCTTATCCGGCGTCGGCGCACTCTTCTCCGAACTGTGTGACCTGAGGACATAGGCGACACATGTCCTGGGACATGCACGACAGCTGACTCACGACACGTGTCCCGGGGCATCGGCGACGCTCTTCGGCACGTCCCGCGACATCGGCGACAGCCGGGCCGTCAACGATGGGCCATGTCGAAGAACAAGGTCATCGTCCCGCTCCCGCACCAACCCGCGGGCCACGGCCGGGCCCGTGCAGGCCCGCAAGAGGCGAATTAGTTTCTGTTAGTCTTTGGCGGTGCACCTTGAACCCAGTGATGTTGACCTTGTGACTGTGACGTTCGAGGGCGACGCGCGGCTTGCTGTCCTTCAGATTATTTCGGTGGACCGTCTTCTGGACCACGAGAGTATTGGCCGGTACATCGTTGTCTTGAACGGTCAGGACAACGCTGCGGTCGAGGCGTTCTTAAGATCCAACGTTGAGACCAAGATCTCGTCCGAGCTGGCGGCGAAGATCGAGTATGTGCCAGCAACCGACCTACTGCCCAATAACGACCCGCAGGGCTGGCGCGGTCAGCAACTCCTGAAGCTAGTAGTGGCGGCCAACCTGGCCTCCCGCTACTACCTTGTGCTGGACGCTAAAAACCACTTCGTGCACCGCACCCTAGTCAGTGATTTCTTTACCGAGACCGCGATCAAGACTTTCCGGCGCCCCGCTCCCAAGGTTCAACGTGCCTGGATAGAGGGTTCTTTCGGATTGTTCGGGGCAGCGGATCGGGCTTCGGAGCTCTCAGAGGCCGCGATGCCTACCATCACTCCTTACCTCATGCACACGGGCACCGTTCGGAAGATGATGTCGGACCTTGAGTCCAGGCATGCTGGTAAGGCTTTTGGGGATATTTTTGAGTTTGAGCTGTCTACGGCTACCGAGTTCTTCCTTTACTGGGCCTATTTGTTTGCGACGGGCCAGGAGGGGCTGTACGAGCATAGCGACAAGATGGCGGTGACGCTGTTCACTAAGTACCCGCGCCGGTCCAGCGATTTTTTGGCGCTGCTTGAGTCTGCGCGGGCCGATAGGGTTGCGATGTTCGGGCTTCACCGTCGGCGTCTTCCGCAGTTGAGTGATGTGCAGCGGGACCTCATCGTTGAGTTGTGGGGAACCGAACTCTTGGCGGCCGATGAGGATGCCGCGTGGTTCATGGAATACGAGAATCCAATGTCGGCGTGACACCTACGGCCCAAGAGCCCACCCGTGCCGTAGAGGACTTGATGGGGCTCTTGTTTATTCCGCGGTTTGTTTGCCGGTCATCTCCTAGTGAGCCTTCAAGATCCGCACTGAGGACGCTGCCGCGGTCCATTGCAGGGCGTCTGGGCGCATGGCGACGCCGAACGGCAGGCACCGGCGAAATCCTCGCCTAGGGCGTGTCTCCTAAGGCTGTCAGCCAGATGCTGATTGCCCGGAGCACGGCTCCGCCGCGATAGGTGAGTGCGAGTTTGTCGTACCGGGTTGCCAGGGCCCGCCACTGTTTGAAGATGTTGGAGTTCCGCCCGACGACGTTGCGGCCTTTGTAGGCTTCTTTGTCGAAGGCCGGAGGCCTGCGCCGGTGGATCCGCGTCGTTTCCGGTGGCCGATCTGGTCGGATGGCTGCGGGATGACAGCGACGATGCTGCGGTCGCGCAGGTGGGTCCGGATCGCCCGGGATGAGTAGGCCTTGTCGCCGCGGAC
>NZ_AZSB01000530.1:0-7973 GCF_000520575.1 Arthrobacter sp. I3 | reverse complement strand
AGACAATCCACAACGACGGCAGCTTGCCTTCCGACGC
This sequence comes from Arthrobacter sp. I3, assembly GCF_000520575.1. Classification (NCBI taxonomy): domain Bacteria; kingdom Bacillati; phylum Actinomycetota; class Actinomycetes; order Micrococcales; family Micrococcaceae; genus Arthrobacter; species Arthrobacter sp. I3. The sequence continues at coordinate 7,936 of NZ_AZSB01000530.1, read as the reverse complement.
GTCCGCGGTGGCAACGGTGTTGTCCCGGTCGGTTGGCGTCGGTCGCGTGTCGTTCACCAACTGGCAATGGATCAATGCCGCCCTCGGGCGCAACAGGAGGGATCTCGCGGTGTTTGAGATCATGTCAGAACTCGAATTGGAGGGATACCTCACCCGCAACATCGACGACCGGTTTGGCTGGCCCTATGGGTGGTCGCTCCTGATTCCGGCAGCAGGGCTGTGAAAGTGATCCCGAGCACGATTTTGAGTACGCCGTCGCGTCCGTTGCAGTACAACAAAGCCATCGCTGAATCCGACCTTGTCCGTGGCGTCCGCGCCACGTGCTGGGATCTCGCCACCTTCGCCGACAACACGGGCAAGGCGTGGCCCTCCGTGAAGAGGCTCGCGAAGGCCACAAGGGCTGTCCGAGCCCGTGGTTTCCACGCACGCCGGCACGGCAGAATCGAAGGGCTACCTGTGCGAGGAACGGCGCTTCAATAAGTCGATTATCTACACGATTACCATTCCCACCGTTGAAGATGCCCGGACTCCCAGCCTTGCCGAGGCGGCGCCGGAGCCTCCGCCGTGGATACGAGATACCGACGACGAAGTCGGCGGTTCGCCCGCGGAGAGCTAAAGACCCTGCTGCAGTAACCGCGGGGTACCCATGGAAAGTCGCTCCGTGGGTGCCCCGGAAATTCGCAAGTGGCACCGCGACAAAGTCTGCACCTTCCTACCCCCTTGTCTGTTCTACCTCAGTTGGCATGCGCCTTCCCGAGCGTGTACGTCCGACGCCGTCGACGGGCGGAGGCGGGGGATGACCTTGCCTTTGGGGCAAGGCCATTGCCCCGCCCGAAGAAAGGGCGGCACCAGACCTGACCCGAACTTGCCTGGTCCAGTAATCCGATGACCCTTGCCTCAAGAGCAACGTCATCGGCGGAGCGTGGCACCGCTCCGCCGAATTCCACGATCGGTTGCATAGCCCAGTGCCGATCACGACCAACCCGATTAGGAACCCGAGGTGACCATGAAAAATACCATGTCGCGGAGCGCGCAGGACCCTGTTGAAACCCTCTGTAAAGCGAGAATTTTTGATACGACGAAACGCCGCTTTGGGCGTCTGGGACTCGGCCACCCCGGCGCAGCCCGGGCGGCCCGGGGGCCACCAGTTGGGATTCTCCCGGATCGATCCCCCTGTCACGAGTGCCAGCAGATTGTCGACAACTTCCCTGCCACGGAGCCGCGGGGTTTTGGCGGTCCCACTCTCCTCGCCGCGGCGCCCCGTTCTTCTCCTCGGTTCACCCCGGAACGGCTCTTTAGCGGCCTTGGGCCAGGCATTTCCGACAACGGCACAGACCAATGGCGCCCGGAGTTGGTCGTCGCCTGACAGCGTCAAGAAGGGCGCTTTTGGAGGTGCTCCAGAACAGCCCGGAGGCTCTCCTGTTCGGTGCTGAGGAAGGTTGGCCGACCGGCAAGGAAGTGCTAGTGGCGGCCATGATCGAGGCCGAAGGCTGTCTCGCCAGGAGCCGATATGACCTGTCCGCCCAGAAACGCGAAGAGCGCTTCGGCCGACACGTTCCCTGCTCCGCTGGGGCTACGCAGGGCTTGGACTACCGGCGCCCACAGCCATCACCGTATGCCCCGGATGCCCTAACTCTTTCCGGTTCGAGGGGGCCAATCGGCTTCATGATCCCTTGATTAGGCGGGTGCGCCGCGGCGCGGCACGACGGTTCGGCGCAGTTATATAGGACAAAGTGAGGCGCGAAAATGGCAAGGCCGAAGGCATTGTACGGGCGGAGCTGCATCACTTGCATCAGCACACTTCCCCGGCATCAGCGGCCGCGACCGCACTATGCCAATGGATTATGCGAAGCACTACCGCCGCGAGCAGCGGAAGAAGCCTCAGTGCAGCGCTGACGGCTGCGGTGCAAGGTTGCAGTCGGGCCATTCCCGCCAGGGGTACTGCCGGATGCATGAGCCTCTGCTGCTGAAGGAACCCCTGCGCACGCCGGAGGCGATCGGTCGGACACTGGATAAATTCCGATCCCAGATCTTGCCCGCCCGGTCCGGCCTTGACCGCCTGTTTGGGTGTTGGCCTTGGACCGGCCGGCGCAACAAGGCCTCGCCGGGCTTCGACGGCGAGCTGCGCCCGGGTTACGGTCTCATCAGCATCGGCAACAATGACTGGCTCGCTCATCGGTTCTCCTACGGCAACTTTGTTGGCGGTCACAGATCCGGCTTGACGCTGGATCACGTCTGCCGTAGTTCTTTGTGTGTTCGACCCGATCACCTGATGCCCATGACTCAGCGCCGCAACAGCGAACTTGAACACCGGCGGGCAGCAGACGATACCGAAGCGGTACTGGTGGATCTCAGTAAGATCCCGCACATGCACCCGCGAGTCACGCTGTGGGCGATGTTGAACGGGCTGCCCATCGGAAGAGCAGAACCCGGAGGCGAACCGTTCGCCTATGGACTGGATGGTCAACCTGTTTCGAACCACCCCGGTCCCAACGCATTCCCATCGGTGGGCGATCTGTTCCCCTCGAGGCCGTAGCGAAGTCCGGACCGCCGAATGGCACTTCCAGCTCTTCTGCCCGGGCAAGTGTTCGTCTGGCCGCTGATGATGTGACCATCAGAAAGTGGGGTTCAAGATATGTCTGAGCCACCGGTGCCAGTTCCGCGGCAGCCGCCAGCCACCCACGTGCAGTACAACGAGCCGCCGCCGCACCTGCCGGTACCACGGAAACGCGGTGTCCCCGCATGGGCGCGGTTGCCCATGGGTCTAAGTCACTGTCACTGGTGGCAGCAGTGAGCTCTATCTCGATCATGGTCGGCCTTAGTCTGGGCAGCGCCCCAGTGACGTCCACCGCTCAGGCGACTCTCGTCGGCAAGGTCGGCCCCTTCCGTGCTGGTCCGTCTAGAAGTTATGTTTGGCCATGGAATCGTTCTTTACGGTGGTCGGCGTAGGACTTTGCTATTTGCTCGGCATTAGCGCGCTTTTGATGCTCATAGCCTTCCATAAGCCGAAAGAGTTCAAACTGGAGCCGCTGACGAGCCCGAACGCCGTAGCGGCCCCTAATCCGAAGCCGGCGGCGCCTGGCTACGTGCGCAAGTGGTCCGGCGGACGCCGGGCTGCTGCCCGCCGCGAGCTGTTCCTGTGGCAGGAGAACTTTGACATGCAGGTAGCTGCGGCAAATGCGGGCCGCCGGGCCGGGGGTCTACATGGAAGTAGCACAGCCCCGCCGGGATCCGACGGGTAAGGTGTTCCGTCCCAAGGCTCAAAACCATGCCGTCGCTGCGCCCGATCGAAATCCCCAGTCGGCTGATTCCAGGTTAGCAACCTATTACGGTTGCTTTTGAACTCGTACGCGACCGTAGGCGCTATCACGCGCGGGGCGGGGAGAACAGGTCGGGTGGGGGTCACCCCACCCGTTGGACCAACCCGCCACGCCATCAGGCGGCAGGCATGAGCTGAGGGTCCCCGCGAAAAGATCGGCGTCCGCGAGCACCACGGGGCCGCCGGTCGTCTGCTGAGCGGCGTTGTAGTTCATCTCGACAAGGATATGGACGTCGATATCGACGTCGTGGTTATCGGTCTCAAGGCATCCGGAGTACCCCAGCACCGGGCGACCATTATTCACGCGAACGGCCACTGGGGGCTGCGCTCCGGAACTGCTATCAAGACGCTCGATGAGCGCGCGACTGGCCGGAGTCAATTCCGGTTTTGCTGACCTGGAGTCGTTACCCGAGTTACTCCTGCAACGGCTCGTTGTAGGATTCGCAGCGCCGGCGGGCACCGGCGCCGGCGTCTGCTCCGACGAGGATTCCGCCCGGGTTTCGATCCAGACAGTTCCGACGGTCAAGCACCAGGCCGGGGAGAAGACTTCGCCCGTGCGGGCCACGTAAACCGACCTTCGGCGAATTATCATGTGCGCGGCGGAATTCCGGCTCGACGCGTCCAACGGACCGAGATCCTTGTCCTTCTTGAGTGCCTTGGCTGAGCGGGCCTTGCAGCTGTTTGCATGCGCGGATGCTACCGGAATGGCCCGCAAAGCATTCGTGAGTGCATAGTACAGCGACGAACCGGCCGCTCTTCCATAGCGATTATTATGCCTGCATCCACATTAGGCAGGACGACTCCAACTCCATGTACCTGCGGCAGTCAAGGGCCGAGGTGGGGCTTCTACACGTACAGAAGTCCCAGGATGCCGATCTCCCTCGTAGCCTGGGCAGCCACGGCCACGACGATGGCCCACTCCGAACGGCACTGACCGACTGGCGCAGAGGGGCGCTAGAGGCGCTGGCCGTACGCGATGACTGGGAAGCCTCGCCGGGACGCCTGTCCGGGTGAGCCTGACCGGCAACCGTGCCCTGTGCCAAGAGACGTAGGTGCACCAACTCCCAACGCGTGGTGGACAGCCTCGGTGCTGCTCTGGCAATCGCTGGCAGGCCGGAGAACGACAACGGCGAGGTCGGCGGGGTCCTGGCTTCGTCGGCTTGCCGCTGGCGAGCGCTGCGGGGTTGCGGTCCTGCTGACAGAGCACAGGACCAAGCGTGACACCCGACGGTTAGGCCCGAAGGTCCCGGAGTGGGCCGTCGCGTCCGAACTCGCCACTCCGTCTGCAGCAGTGGCTGATCCGCAACGTCCAGGAGTGGAAGCACCGGGTCCGGGTCGCTCCGGTTTTGATGCTGCCAGGAGTCGAAGCAAAGTGAACTTGCGTGGAGAGACGTGGGGCTGGTTCACATCAGACCCACCCTCCGCTTCAACCACCGGTCGAACCTATCCGGGAAGGAGCGGGTGAACTTAATGACGAAGATGCCAGCAGCGGTGGCCAGGACCACCACCAGCGGCCCGACTATGTTTGCACCCAGGGGCGTCTGGCTCCAGGCGAGGAAGCCGTTGATGAAAGCGAAGAAGTCCATATCCAAGAAGCTAGCCGCAAGACGGAGGATTCCCCATCTTCGGGAAGCCAGCTCCTGTGGATAACCTGTGGTCTAGCTGTTGATACCTGTGGACAGCCTGTGGCCTACCCTGTGGAAAACTAAAATCTTTCCGTTCAAAAAAGCGTCTGAACTGGGGACACAGTCTCATCGGGACATGGACACAAAACTTTTTTAGGAATTTCTGTCCACAGGTACGTCCACGCGGTCGGGCGTGGCACGGGAAGGCTTGTGGTGAGAATTTTGATGGTGGTTTCATGGAGTTTTTTCGGTCTTGACGGAGAGTCGAGAGCCGCCGCAGGAGCCGGAAATGATCAGGACCCAGGGCGCCGAAAGCTTCGCAGCGCGGATCGCCAGAGCGTCCGACGTCGGGCCGGTCCAGGTCCGGGTCAATGTGGCTGGCCCACGCCGGGACGGACTGCCGGAGGCAGTCAAGATTCGCGCGACGCTCGAACACAAAGCCGCCTAGCGCGAACGCACCGAGACAGCACCGCCGGGCGTCGTTGCGTGTGCGGGGTCTCGCGCATCGTCCGGCATGACTACCCTCGCGTTTGAAACCAAGGCGCTGGAGACCCTGTCCACCGGGACAAAGGCAACGAGACCAGTCGGGCCCTACGCCGCTTCGATCGGGTCAAAGCAAGAGGGTGGGCGTGCATCACCGAGGAGGGCTCCGGCGCCGTTGACTTCGACGACGAGGACGAGCCTCGGGTCACCTGCTGAATTTCTCCATCTGGAAGGCGAGGACGATCTCCTGGCCGACCTGACAATTCGGACCCCGAGGGAAAGTTCAACGACCACTTCGGCATGGTGGGGGACTTCCTGGTCTGCGCTGGAGGGCCCATCGGCGGCCCTGTGCTGTTTTCCTTTGACGCTCTGAAGCATGTCCTGGGTCTGAAAGGCCCTGGAGAGGCCGTGCTGTCGATTTGGCGCGAACGACCATGCGCAAGTCCTGGCCCTGGCCCGAGCGGCCGCCTGCTACCGCGTGACTTATGCCGATACCACCCCACCACCGCTTAAGTGGAGGATTTCGTCCACCATGTTGACGTTGCGGGCCACGTCGCCCCATCGTCAAGAACGGGCGGGTTCTAGCGGATCGTGTCGAGGATCCCTGTGCTGCTGCTCACGCAATGGCGGCTATCACGGCTGAGTTGAACCTGACGTATTGTGCTGCGCGCATTATGATCTCGCTGTTCTCTTGCAGCAGCCCGAGTGCCCGGTTGCAGTTGGGGCAAAGTAGGCCCCGGATACAGTTCCCGCATGAAGCTGCGCCCGGGCAGCACCTATGGTCATGATCAACTGCGAGACGGCGGCCGATTGGCAGCAGCGCGGGGCAGATTGCGCAACATCCGTTCTGCGAATGCAGCAGGGCCTCGTAGTGGTCAAGGTCGATGCCGTATTTGGCCTTCAATCTGTTGGAGGCCTGGCATCGCCGGCACAGGTAGTTCAGTCGATCGGAAGCTGAAGACGACATGCTGAAGTCGGCTGTGGGCTTCCACTTATCGCATGTGTTGCAGAGCTTGTTTCCGGACGGGTCACGGTCAAGTACCGATTTTCCACGGTTTGGCTTCGCAGTCAATTGAGTGAGGGGCTGACCGTTCTGGAGTTGCCGCCAATGGTGATGGCAATAGCCCTCACCGCTCGGAGCGTCGTTATAGCGACATCCCGAGAATCCGCACCGGGTAACCTCACCGCTCTTCCGCACCAGCTTCAGTGGCTTCAGATCTTGCCCCTTGCGATGCTGCGCCAAATGACCGCCGCAGAGACCAAGGGTCTTGTTCTGCAGAGAGCGGCCGCACAGGGCGCCGTCTGACCCGGGGCCCACGCATGGACCGTCCGGGGTATTGACCCTCCGGATCCGCTTGAGGACGCCGTTCTTCTTCTGCTGTCGGGCGTGCGCGGAGCAGAGGAAGGTGTCCCGGTCCTCGGCGGCGCGGCCGCAAAGCTCATCGCCTTCACGGCCAGGGCCATTGCATAAGTCTGGTAACGGCGGTAGCCGCAGCTCTATGGGCCCCATGAAGCCGCGGCTTTTTAGCTGCGCGCTATGGGTCCTACAGAAGCCCTCGTCCTGGCCCACAGGGCGACTGGAGACGCGGCGACCACAAACGTCATCATTCTGGCCCGGGCCTACGCACGTGGATTTGGACGTCCTGGTCCTCAACGGCTGCAGGGCCCCATGTTTCTTTCGCTGGAGGTTGTGCGAAACGCACAGGTCGGAGCTTCTCGACTCCGTCGGCTTCCCGCAGAGCGGTTGGCCCTCCCGGCCGGGGCCGGAACATGCGCGTGGTCCCAGTGGTCTCACCTCGTCTATGGCGCCCGCTAGACGGGCCTGCGCGCCAGAGCCGTCGCCCGGCGTCTCCCGCCCGCCACTGAGATCCTCCGCATTTGTTGACTTCATTGTCTCCACTCTTCTTTTCTGGAGTTTCATGTATCACTAGTGGAGCAGACAAGGCTGACATTTTTCGTTGGCATTGATTCATGCCCACTCGCCCCCACCAGTCTTCCGAGGAGCAGACTCTTCGCTGGGCTGCCCGCAGGGCGATGGTCGGGGCGCGAATACGAGAGCTCCGCCTTGACCAGGCGCTCTCCCAGGAAGCTTTGGCACTGGAGTCCGGGTTGAGCCGCAACATGATCATCGGCATCGAGTGGGGCAAGAAAAGCGTGGCCTACGAGCGCCTTTGGGATATCGCCGACGTGCTTGAAGTTCCCATCACCGAGCTTCTACTCTCGCCAGATTCAGCCGCGAAGGTTTCCCCATACCGAGGCGGTCGGCGACCCATGGGCGGGTAGCCCGCTATGCAGGCTTCAGGTCGGAGGCAACGGTATGGCGCGGTCCCAATCGTCGGCGTCCTGGGCACTTTCCCTTTGACCTCCCTCGCCGGTGCGGATGGTGGCGGGGATTCCTCGGTCGGTTTGTGCTCCGTCTATGAACACCGCCCTATTTGGCTACTACTGATGTTGGCGCCGAGGTCCTGGAGAAGGTCGTGAAGCCGGACTTGGACCCGGTGACCTTGAC
>NZ_AZSB01000529.1:0-8306 GCF_000520575.1 Arthrobacter sp. I3 | reverse complement strand
CCCGGTACGACAAACTCGCACTCACCTATCGCGGCGGAGCCGTGTTCCGGGCAATCAGCATCTGGCTGGCAGCCTTAGGAGACACGCCCTAGGGACTCGCCGAACAGCAGGGTGGCCAGCGTAAAGATGGCCAGCCCGGCCAGTGCGCCCACCACCGTGCCGTTGATCCGGATGAACTGCAGGTCCCTGCCGACCTGCAGTTCGATCTTCTGCGATGTCTCTTCGGCATCCCAGCGGGCCACGGTGTCCGTGATGACCCCCGCGATGTCCGAGCGGTAGGTCTTCACGAGGTAGCCTGCCGCGTCGCCGATCCAGGCGTTCACCTTGCCGGCGAGCTCGGGATCGACCAGCAGCCGGGTGCCGAAGTCATGCACGGCCGCCTTGAACTTGACGGTCAGTTCGCTGTGCGGGTCATCGACGGCGGTGAGCAGGGCCGTCTTGATGGTGTCCCAGGTGCGGGAGGCGAGCTCGCGGACCTCCGGGTCGCCGAGCACCTGGGCCTTGATGCCCTCGGCGCGGGCGATCATGACAGGATCATGCTGCAGGTCCTGCGCGAGTTCCTTGAGGTACTTGTCGATCGAGAGGCGGACCTGGTGCTGCGGGTCGGACTGCACGGCGCGGGTGAACTTGAGGATCTCCACGTACACCTTGTCGCCCACCAGCCCGTCCACGAACGAGGGCACCCACGTCGGGGACCGGTCGGTGACCAGCCTGTTGACCGTCTCCTGGTTGTCCCGCACCCAGTCCACGGTGCGGTCCACCATTAGGTCCACCAGCGCATGGTGGTGCCCGTCGTCGAAAATCCGCTCGGCGAGGCGGCCCACCGGCGGCCCCCACGGCGGGGTGAGCAGGTGCTTGCGGACCATGGACTCGATCACGGCCTGGACGTCGTCGTCGTTGAGGACCTTGAACGCGCCGCGGATGACGGCGGCACCCTCCTTGGCGACCCGGTCCGGGCCGCCGGGGCTGGACAGCCAGGCGCCGGCCTTGCGCGCAATGTCTGCGGACGCCAGCTTCTCCTGGACCACCTGTTCGGAGAGGAAATTGGTTTCCACGAATTCGCCCAGCGAGGCGCCGATCTGGTCCTTGCGGCGCGGGATGATCGCGGTGTGCGGGATCTTGATGCCCATGGGGTACTTGAACAGGGCCGTGACGGCGAACCAGTCCGCGAGGGCACCGACCATGCCGCCCTCGGCAGCGGCGCGGACGTATTCGAGCCCCGGGTACTGCTTCTGCAGGGCGAACGCGACGATGAAGATCACCGCCATGACGACCAGCAGCGAGAGGGCCAGAAGCTTCATCCGGCGCAGCGCCGCGGCCTTCTCGACGTCGCTGGAGGCAGCGGAACGCTGTCCGGGGGGACCGCCCGGCCGGGCGCCGCCCGGACGTCCCGCGGCACCGGTCAGGGAAGTTGACTCAGTATTGACCTGCATGAGCCCAGCCTAGCCCGCCACGGAAACGGACGGTCCGCTAACGTGGCACCATGACCACTGATGAGCCTGCCGCCGCCCGGCCTTTGGTCTATGCCCACCGCGGCGCCAGCGGAACCTTCGCCGAGCACACCCGGGCCGCGTACCTGCAGGCAATCGCCGACGGCGCCGACGGCGTGGAATGCGATGTCCACCTGACCCGGGACCAGCACGTGGTGCTCCTGCACGATGCCACCCTGGACCGCACCTCGGACGGCACCGGCCAGGTGGCCGACCGGACGCTGCAAGAACTCCAGGAACTGGACTTCTCCTCCTGGAAGGGAGCCCGGATCCCGGAGGCCTACGGCGCCAAGTCCGGGCAGTTCCTGACCCTGCCGGACCTGCTCGACATCCTGCGCGCGGCCGGCCGCGGGATCGGGCTGGCGATCGAGTTCAAGCACCCGAGCCCGTACCAGCTCAGACTCGAGGACCGGGCCCTGGAGGTCCTGAGGTCCCAAGGCTGGGATCCGCGGACGTCGATGCTGGAGAACATCACCGTTTCCTTTATGAGCTTTAGCCCCGACTCCGTAAAACACCTCCTGGAGTCCGTGCCGGCCGCGGCCGTCTGCCAGCTCGTGGATGACGTCAATGTGGCGGACATCCGGGAGGAACTGGGCCTCGGTGCCCTGACCGGCGGGGCGCTGGCCAACGTGATGAAGGCCGCCCAGGCTGAGGGGGAACGGATCCTGGCGGCGGCCGAGGCGGGCATTGCCGGCCCCGGCATCGGGTACGTCCGCACGCACGCCCCCGCCGTTCAGCGCTGGCTCGCCTCGGGGCTGCGGTGCCGGGTGTGGACGGTCGACACCGGGGACGACGTCGAACGGTGCCGGAAACTCGGGATCCAGGAGATCACCACCAACTGGCCGGCCCAGGTCCTCTCCCAGCTCATGGCGGACAGCCGGCCCCTACGCTAGCCGCATGGCCGCTCCACGGATCCTGGGCTGACATCTTCACATCCCCTGCGTTCCTGGCGGATTACGGCCGGCGTGGCCGCTGTGGTTGAGTTGTTGCATGCCATTTCGCCGGCCCGTCCCGGACCTCCAGACGCTGTCGGCGGCAGCGATGAGCGCGCTGCTGCTCACCAGTGCCGCCAAGCACTTCCGCGAGCCTGAATTTTTCCACCCGGTGGTACCCGACTTCCTGTGCCGGGACGACTCCGGCGAGCAGCCGAACGGGCCCCTGGCCGTCCTGTCCCGTGAGGAATGGGTGGCAGTGAGCGGGCTGCTGGAAGCCGCCGCCGCCGTCGGGCTCCTGGTCCCGGCCACCCGGAGGGCCGCCGCGGGCTGCGTCACGGCGCTGTTCGCCGCCTTCCTCGCCGGCCACGTGGACGCCCTGCGCAAAGCCTACGGGCCGGAAGGCTCGCCGCGCCGGCGACGCGTGCACACCCTGCGGCTCCCGCTCCAGGCGCCCCTCATCGCATGGGCCTGGACTTTGACACGGCGGAACCGGCGCCCGTGAAAATCCTGCAGTCACCGGCGGTGCGGATCGGTTTGTCGATCAGCATCGCCACCGGCCTCTACGGCGTCTCCTTCGGCGCGCTGTCCGTAACCTCGGGCCTGGATTTCTGGCAGACCATGGCGCTGAGCCTGCTGCTGTTCAGCGGCGGCTCGCAGTTCGCCTTCATCGGTGTGGTGGCCGGCGGCGGGTCCGGCGTCGCGGCGATGGGTGCCGCGACGCTGCTGGGCATGCGCAACGGCATCTACGGCATGCAGATCAACGCCCTCCTGCAGCCGCGCGGGTGGCGGAAGTTTGCCGCGGCCCAACTGACCATCGACGAGTCCACCGCCACCAGCACCGGGCAGACGGACCCCGACGAGCAGAAACGCGGCTTCTGGACCGCCGGAATCGGCGTCTTTGTCCTCTGGAACCTGTTCACCGCCCTCGGCGCACTGGCCGGCGGGGCACTCGGGGATCCCAAACAGTGGGGACTGGACGGCGCCGCCGTGGCGGCCTTCCTGGGCCTGCTCTGGCCGCGGCTGAAAGGCAGGGAACCTGTGGCCATCGCGGTGGTCTGCGCGCTGGCCACCGTGCTGGCCGTGCCGTTCGTGCCCCCGGGAGTGCCGATCCTCGTCGCCGCCGTGGTCGCGGCGGGGATCGGCTGGTTCAGCCACGGCCGCAGCGACGAGGGCCTGGAACCGGACGTCGATCCGTACGCGGAGGACCACGTGCACCACCACCACGACCCTGCCCGCGATTCCCGCGGCGAACGCACCGGAGACGACGCATGAACCTCTGGATGTGGCTGCTGCTCTCCTGCCTGCTCGCCTACGCCTGGAAGCTGCTCGGCTACCTGGTGCCGGCCAGCCTGCTCCGCAACCCGCGGACGTCCAGGATTGCCGGGACCATGACAATCGGGCTGCTGGCGTCCCTGACGGTGGTCAATGCTGTCGCCTCCGGCCAGTCGCTCGTCCTGGACGCCCGGCTTGGCGCCTTGGCGGCGGCGGCCATCGCCTTGTGGTTGCGCGCGCCGTTCCTGGTGGTGGTGATCGCCGGCGCGGCCGCGGCCGCCGGGCTCCGGCTGCTCGGCTGGGACTGACCCGTTCGTGGGACGCCTGACCGCGCTGGGCCGCGGACCGGCTGTGGGTGCGGCCGGAACGGTCTTTAGTCCCTACTTGGTGCCGGGATCGCATGGGAGCATTCGAACATGACTGAACACGACGGTGAGCTGCCGGCTGCCGACCCGGAGGCTGCCGACGAGCAGCCCGCGGAGCAGCAGGCCGCGGAGCCGCGCAAGGATCAGCGCACCAAGGCGCACGAGCCGTATGTTTCCGGCGGGGCTGAGTCCACCCGTGAAATGCGCGAAATGTCCCGCCGCCGTCGGGAAGCCGAAGAGAAGCTTCAGCAACACCTTCTCGAAGCCAAGGAAAAGCCGGCCGAAGACTAGAGCCGGGCACCGGGCTGTCGGGGCACCTGCAGGAACCGGCGCTTATGGGTGCTAGCCGAGAACGGCGTCGAACGCGGTGCCCGTCAGCGGGGCCTGCGGCGGCAACGCCCGGTCCGGCCGCTCCGTCCGGATGGCGTCCTCAACCAGCGCCACGGGCCGGCGCCACGCGTCGGAGCCCGGCTCCATGGTGTCCACGACGCCGATCAGCATGGCCAGCAGGCGGATCATGTCCGTCATGGAAATATCGCTGCGCAGGGTGCCCTGCCCCTGGCCCCGGCCCAGCAGCACGGCGATGGATTCAATCAGGCCGCCCGTGATCCCGGTCAGCAGCCCGCGCCGGCCCGCGACAGCTCCCAGCAGGTTGGCTTCTTCGCTGGCGACATGCATCGTTGCATCGATGACCCGAAAGAGCCCTGCGGCGGCGTCAGGATCGGCCAGGGCCTCATCGATGGCTGGATCCACCTGCAGCCGGAGCTGCTGGTTCAGGGCAGCGAGCACCAGCTCTTCCTTGTCGGCGAAATTCCGGAAAAGGGTGGCGGGACCCACGCCGGCGGTGACTGCAATGGTCTGCAGCGGCACCTCGGGGCCGTGCTCGCGGAAGCACTGGCGGGCCGCGGCGATGATTTTGTCCACGTTGCGCGCGGCATCTGCGCGGAGCGGCCTGCGGTCTACTGCCCGGTTCATTTGCCTAGGGTAGCAACGCGAAGGGTGCGCGAACCTGTTACCGGCGGGTAGTGACTTATGTGACGGTGGCGGAGGTGCCCCCGGCCGCTGCCGGGCTGGAATCGCGTGAAAGACTGGTGCCGGACAGCCCGGAAGTTTTCGCCCCCGGTGTCCTGACTGAGTGAAGGGAACCACCACATGCTGGTCGCATTCTCCGTAGCACCCTCCGGTGACCCAGCCAACGGGCAAGCGCCCGGCGACGCGTCGGTCCACGACGCCGTCGCGGCGGCGGTGCGGATCGTCCGGGAGTCGGGCCTGCCCAACCGGACGAGTTCCATGTTCACCGAGATCGAGGGCGACTGGGACGAGGTCATGGACGTCGTCAAGCGGGCCACGGACGCGGTGGGCGCCTACGGTTCGCGCGTCTCGCTGGTCCTCAAGGCGGACATCCGCCCGGGCTACAGCGGCGAGCTGACCGGCAAGGTGGAACGGCTGGAAAACGCCATCGACGGGCAGGGCGCCGGCGGGACCGGCCCGCAAATCCCAACCCGGCCGGGAAACTAGGCGTACTGAGCCGGACCGGACGCCGAAACGCCGGCGGGAACGGCGCGCCCGGAGGGGTACCGCCGGGCGCGGGCGGCTGGAACACTGGGGGCATGATCGAGCATCAATCCGCCCCCGGCTGGGTCGCCGTCGAGAACTTCCTCTCCGACGCGGTGGTCCGCCCGGACCGTTCACTCAAGCGCGCCGTCACCAGCGCCCTTGAGGCAGGCATGCCGCCCATCGAAGTGGCCCCCAACGCCGGCAAACTCCTGAAGCTGCTGGTCCAGCTCTCCGGTGCCCGCCGCGTCCTGGAGATCGGTACGCTGGCCGGCTTCAGCACCATCTGGATGGCCCAGGGACTGCCCGACGACGGCCGGCTGGTCACCTGCGAATACCTCCCCCTGCACGCCCGCGTCGCGCGCACCAACGTTGACGACGCCGGGCTGGGCCACAAGGTGGACATCCGGGTCGGCGCGGCGCTGGACACCCTGCCCGAGCTGGAAAGCGAGGCCGGGCCGCCCTTCGATTTCGTGTTCATCGATGCCGACAAGGAAAACAACCCGCACTACCTGGACTGGGCCATCCGGCTTGGCCGGCCCGGCACCACCATCGTGGTGGACAACGTCGTGTGGGAGGGTGCGGTGCTGGACGCGTCGATGGACCCGGTCAACGCCCCCGGAATCATCAGCACCCTCCAGATGATGGGCGATGACCCGCGGCTGGACGGCACCGTGATCCAGACCGTGGGTTCGAAAGGCTGGGACGGCTTCGCCCTCGCGATCGTCCGCTAGGTGCAAGAGATTGTCCGCCGGGGCGAACGCGCCGGTGGCAGCCGACCCCGTGAAGCGCCCGGCCACCCCCAAGTGCTAAGTATGCTTAGATTACTTGTCGACGGCGCCAGCGATGGCGGCGCGGCCGCGGACGCGCAGGACTTCAGCCACGTGGCCGGGCCCAGCCCGATCCGCCCAGCCCGATCCGCCCAGCCCGAAGGAACACAGGCAGCCGAAATGAACGGGATCCCCATCTCGCACCACCCCCTACCTGTCCGGATCAGCTCCGCGGCCGCAGAGCTGGAGACGATCAGCCCCCTGCTGTCCGAGGCGCAGGACGCCGTCGGCGATGTGCCGGCGCTGCTGGAGCTGGCCAAGGCGGCCGCGGCGACGGCGCCCAAACCAGGGGACGGCCGGACCGCGTTCCTGTGGGAGATTCTGGCCTCCGTGACCGCCGTCGATGTCGCCGCCGGACGGGTGCTGGAACCACACCTGGATGCCGTGGCGATCCTGGCCCAGGCCGGCGACGAGGCGGCACGGCACGGCCGGGACTGCCCGGACCCGGACGATGCCGACTTCGAGGGGACCTGGGGTGTGTTCGCCGCCGAGGCGCCCGGCCTGCGGCTTGAAGCCAAGGAAGCCGCAGACGGCTGGATCCTGCAGGGATCCAAGCCCTGGTGCTCGCTCGCCGCCCAGCTGGACCATGCCGTGCTGACGGCCCATCTGGAGGCCGGCGGCCGGGCCGCCTTCGCCGTCGACCTCCACGCGAACGGGGTGGGCTTCGCGAATCCGGAGTGGACCAGCCGGGGGCTGCGCGAGATTCCCAGCGGCACAGTCCACTTCGAGGCCGTTTCCGCCGTGCCCCTCGGCGGCGCCGGCTGGTATTACCAGCGCCCGGGTTTCGCGTGGGGCGGCATGGGCGTGGCTGCCTGCTGGCTCGGCGGCGCCGTCGCCGTGGCGCGCAGCTTCGCCGACTCCCTGCGGCACGCCGCCGACGGCGGACGGGAACCGGACCAGATTGCACTGGCCCACCTCGGCGAGATTGACCGAACGCTGGCCGCCCTGACCGCCTACCTGGCCGGCACGGCCGCGAGGATCGACGCCGGCGAACTCTCGGACCGCGGTGCGTGGCAGGAAGCCCTGCGCGTGCGCGGCAGCGTGGCCGCAGCCGTCGAACGCGTCCAGACGCTCGTGAGCCAAAATCTCGGTCCGGCCCCGCTCGCCTTTGACGAGCGCTACGGAAAACGGATGGCCGATCTCGCCCTGTACATCCGCCAGCACCACGCGATGCGCGACGACGCGCAGCTGGGCGCCCTGGCACTGGCCGAAAGCAAGCCATGGTGACCTTCACCCACAACGACGCCGGGACCACCGAGGCCGCCTGGGCCGGCAGCCGTGCCGCCGGGCTGCCGGACCTGCCGCTGGATGACGCGGCGCTCGCCGGCCGGGCCTTCGTTGTCCTGGCCGCGCACCCGGACGACGAATCGCTCGGGGCCGGCGGGCTGCTGGCCCGGCTGCACGCCGTCGGCGCCACGGTCCGCGTGCTGCTGTGCACGGCGGGGGAAGGATCCCACCCCGGCTCGCCAACGACGACGCCGGAACAACTCGCGGCGGTCCGGCTGCAGGAGTTCGGCGACGCCCTGAAACGCCTTTCCGGGGCCGGGGCCGGGGACGTGGCGTGGCAGTGCCTGGGCCTGCCCGACGGTCACCTCGCCGGGCACCGGGAAGAGATCCGGAAGGCCGTCCGGGACGCGGTCCGGGAGGCGGCGGCCGTATGCGGTCGCGCCGCCGACGAGGTGGTCCTCGTGGCGCCCTACCGCTCCGATGGACACACCGACCACGACGTCCTCGGATCCGTTGCCGCCGGGCTCAGCGCCGCGGCGGGCCACGCCCTCCTCGAATACCCCATCTGGTACTGGCTGTGGGCGGCACCAGGCGCGCCGGACGCCGGCGACCCGGCCGGCGGCGACCCGGCCG
>NZ_KI914977.1:2014-8448 GCF_000520575.1 Arthrobacter sp. I3 | reverse complement strand
CCGGGCAGCCCTCGCGGCACTGGGCGCCGACGCCGATGTCCGAGCCGTCACGGACGCCGTGTACGCCGACGTCGACCCTTCCGTCCGCCGCGCCGCGGAGCTCTCCGTCGCCGCGCAGCTGGACTACCTGCGCACTGGGGGGACGGTAGGCTAGGAACCATGCGTATCGCCCGGTTTGTAGTCGATTCTGATCCCCTCTACGGCATCGTGGAAGGTGAGCCCGGCAGTGAGGAAGTCACTGTCATCAAGGGCGACCCCTTCTTCCACGGCGTGGAACGAACCCCCATGAAGCACAAGCTGGAGGACGTCCGCCTGCTGGCGCCGATCATCCCGCGCAGCAAGGTGATCGGGGTTGGCCGCAACTTCGCGGAGCACGCCCGGGAACTCGGCAACGAGGTCCCGGCGCAGCCCCTGCTGTTCCTCAAGCCCAACACGTCCGTGATCGGGCCCAACGATCCCATTGTCCTGCCGGAATTCTCCGAGGACGTCTCCTTCGAGGCCGAGCTGTGCGTCGTCATTGGCCGGATCTGCAAGGACGTGCCCGAGGACCGGGTCGATGACGTGATCTTCGGCTACACCTGCGGCAATGACCTCACCGCCCGCGACGTCCAGAAGACGGACCTGCAGTGGGCCCGGGCCAAGGGCTTCGACACCTCGGCCCCGCTCGGGCCGTGGATCGAGACCGAGCTCGACACCGAGGACCTGCAGATCCAGGGCCGGCTCAATGGCGAACTGCGCCAGGACGGCAGCACGAACCAGATGATCCGCGGCGTCCGGGAGCTCGTCTCCATCGTCTCGCAGGCCTTCACCCTGCTGCCGGGCGACGTCATCATGACCGGTACCCCGGCCGGCGTCGGCGCCGTGCAGGCAGGCGACCGCTATGAGGTCGAGATCGAGGGCATCGGACGGCTCTCCAACCCGGTGGTCCGCCGCTAGAACTGTCCGTCAGGACCAAGAGCTCCGATTTCAGACAGCTGCCCCGTGGATCCACGGGGCGGCTGTCCTTTTCCGCAGCGGTAGTTCCGTGGCCGCATTCCGGGCGGGTGGCGCTGGGAGAGATTGGTAATGTTGGTACCACTATGACTACTGCTTCCGCGGCCGACGCCGTTCCCAGCTCCGCCCCTGCTGCCTCCACCGGTGAAGTCACCGCTGACACCCCGGTCCGTGTCCGGTTCTGCCCGTCACCCACGGGCACCCCGCACGTCGGGCTGATCCGCACCGCCCTGTTCAACTGGGCCCACGCCCGGCACACCAAGGGCACCTTTGTGTTCCGGATCGAGGACACGGACGCGGCCCGCGACTCGGAGGAGAGCTACCAGCAGCTGCTCGAGGCCCTCAAATGGCTCGGCATCACCTGGGAAGAGGGCGTGGAAGTCGGCGGCCCGCACGAGCCCTACCGCCAGTCGCAGCGCCTGGACCTCTACAAGGACGTCGTGGCCAAGCTGATCGACGCCGGTTACGCCTACGAGTGCTACTCCTCGCCGGAAGAAGTTGAAGCCCGCCACCGCGCCGCCGGCCGCGACCCGAAGCTCGGCTACGACAACTTCGACCGCGAACTCTCCGAGGACCAGCTCGCCGCGTTCAAGGCCGAGGGCCGCCAGCCTGTGCTGCGCGTCCGGATGCCCGACGAGGACGTCACGTTCACCGACATGGTCCGCGGCGAGATCACCTTCAAGGCCGGCAGCATCCCGGACTACGTTATTGTCCGCGCCGACGGCTCCCCGCTCTACACCCTCGTCAACCCCGTGGACGACGCCCTCATGGGCATCACCCACGTGCTCCGCGGCGAGGACCTGCTCTCCTCCACGCCCCGCCAGGTGGTGCTGATCCAGGCGCTGATGGACATTGGCGTCGCCAGCTACATGCCGGTCTTCGGCCATCTGCCGTACGTCATGGGCGAGGGCAACAAGAAGCTCTCCAAGCGCGACCCCCAGTCCAACCTGTTCCTGCTCCGGGACCGTGGCTTCATCCCCGAGGGCCTGCTGAACTACCTGTCCCTGCTCGGCTGGAGCCTCTCCGCCGACGAGGACATCTTCACCGTGGACCAGCTGATCGAGCACTTCGACGTCAACGACGTGCTGGCCAACCCGGCACGCTTCGACATCAAGAAGGCCGAAGCCATCAACGGCACCCACATCCGCATGCTCGGCGCCGAGGACTTCCGCGGCCGCCTGGTGCCCTACCTGCAGGCCGCCGGCTTCGTGGGGGAGATCCTCACGGACCGCGATGAGGAGATCCTGGCCGAGGCCGCACCGCTGATCCAGGAGCGCATCTCGCTGCTGGGCGAGGCCCCCGAAATGATAGCGTTCCTGTTCAAGGCCGACGACGCCATCGACGTCGCCGACGACGCCCGCAAGGGCCTGCCGGAGAACCTCACCGAGGTGCTCGACGCCGCCCTGGCCGCCCTGGAGCCCGTTGCCGACTGGACGGCCGAGAACATCCAGGTCGCCCTGAAGGAAGCCCTCGTGGAAGGCCTCGGCGTCAAACCGCGCCTGGCGTTCGGCCCGGTCCGCACGGCTGTCTCGGGCCGGCGGATCTCCCCGCCGCTGTTCGAGTCCATGGTCATCCTGGGCAAGGATTCCTCCCTGGCCCGCCTGCGCGCTTTCCGCGGCTGAGATGCTGGCAGCGGGCCTGGGCACAGTCCGTGGGGTTCTGTTCGACATTGACGACACCCTCGTGGACCTCGAATTCGCCATGACGACGGCCCTCCGCGACGTCAGCGAGCACCTCCTGCCCGGCCTGGACGAAGCTGGGTGGGAGAGGTTCGGACGGATCTTCACCCATGAAACCACCCACTTCTACGACCGCTACCTGGCCGGCGAGATCACGTTCAATGAGCAGCGCCTGCTCCGCGGCCGGGCGGCGCTGGGGTACTTCGGCGTCGAACTTGCCGACGGCGAACAGGCCCACCACTGGGTGAGTTCCTACGCGAGCCGCCAGCACGGCTACATCCGGGCGTTCGACGACGTCGGGCCCCTGCTGGACGCCCTGGACGCGGCCGGCATTCCCTACGGCGCCGTGAGCAACAACGTCCACGACTATCAGCGCGTGAAGCTGGACGCGGCCGGGCTGGAACGGATTGCCGTTCTGGTTGGCACCGACACCGTTGGCGCCGCAAAGCCGGACCCGGCGATCTACCTCGAGGGTGTCCGGCGGATCGGTACGGGTCCCGGCCAAACGCTGTACGTCGGGGACAACCGGCTGCTCGATGCGGAAGGTTCGACGGCGGCCGGCCTCCTCGGCGTCTGGCTGAACCGCGGCGGGGAACCGGCCCCGGGCTTCCTGGGCCGCGAGGTCGGCTCCCTGCTGGACCTGCTGGCGCAGCCGCCGCTGTAACCGGCGCTGCATCCGGCGCCGTAACCGGCGCTGCAACCGGCACCGGAAGCTACCGTGGTCCGGCCTGCCTCTTCCGCAGCGCCAGGAAGGCGCCAACGGCGCCAAGGGCCAGCATTGCGACGAGTCCCAGTGCAGTGGCGGCGTCGGACTGCCGGAGCAAGCTGGTGGGCGACACCGCGGCAGCTCCGGAATACAGCGTGCCGGTGCCATCGGCAATCCGGGCGTTGCCGTCCGCGAGCTTGTCCGCCCCCGTGGCCAGTTGCGAGGAGCCGGACGCCAGCTTGGTGCTGCCGGCCGAGAGTTCTGAGGCCCCGGAGGCCAGGGCCCGGGAGCCGCCCAGCAGGCCGGGGTTGGCAGGATCGGCCGGATTGCCCTTGATCCCGGCGTTCAGGGCCACGGTTCCGTCGGCCAGGCGCGAGCTGCCCTCGGTCATCCGGGCGGCGGCCCTGAGCAGGCCCGGGTGCTCGGGGTCGCCGGGGACCCCGTCCATCCCGACCCGGATCTTGGACGTGCCGTCGGCCAGGAGCCGGGTGCCCAGCACCACGCCCGGGCTGCCGGGGTCTTGGCTGTTGAGCTTCCCGGCCAGCGTCGCGAATCCGGCCTTGAGCTTGCCCGTTCCTGCGTTCAGCTGGCCCGCGCCGTCCTGCAGCCGCTGCGCGCCGGCCTGCAGCTGGCTGGCACCGGCGTCGAGCTTGTGCGCGCCTGCGGTGATCTTGGCGATCTTGTCCTTCACCACCGAAAGCGGAACGAGCCCCTTGACCGGATCATCCGCCGCCGCCTCCAGCAGTTCCAGTGCCTGAGCCAGGGCCGCGGTCCCGGTTCCGGCCTCCGGATTGCCGTTGGCACCGCGGTAGCCCTTGAGCTGGTCCGTGCCGCCTGCCAGCGCAGCGGTACCGCCGGCCAGCTGGGCCGCGCCGCCGTCGAGCCGGGTGGCCCCGTCGGCGAGGTTGTTCTCTGCGTTGCCCGCCGGCGTCGGCGTCAGCGCGGCCGAAAGCTGCACGGCCCCCGCCGCGAGCTTCTGCGCACCGTCGTCGACTTTGTAGACGCCGGGGGCCAGCTTGCTGGTGACATCGGCTTCGATCCTGACGGCACCTTCGGCCAACTTGCCGGCACCGGCCTGGAGCTTGTCCGCCCCGGGTGCCAGCTTGGTGCTGATGCCCGAGGAGATCTTTTCCGCCCCCGCGGAAAGTTTTCCAGCCCCGGTATCGGCCAGGCTGGCGCCGTTGGCGAGTTTCCCGGCGCCGTCGTCCAGCTGGCCGGCTCCGGCGGACGCCTGGGCGGCCCCGTCCCTGAGCTTGGCCGAACCGTCCGTGATGCGGCCCGTGACGAGGGTATAGAACCCCAGCAGGGCAATGAGCAGCAACGCCAGGGTGGCGATGGCGATTTGCTGCGCACGGGTCCGGGTCTTGCTGATAGCGGCACGACTCTGTGGCACATGATTCCTCTCGACGTTCCCGCCGGCAGCGGCTCCGCTGACGGCCACCCCAGCAGCTGTGACGCAGCTAACACCGGAAAATGAGCGCAAAGCTGCCCGCAGCGGAGTGGGGGAGGGGAGGTTACTCGTTGGTAACTTACCGAGCGTAAACGTGTTTCCGCCGGATTGGCAAGGGCTGGCGCGGGTATTGCCGCCATCGGCGCCGCGCGCGGCCCGCTCCGGCGGCGCGATCCCGCCGTCTTGCGCCCGATTTGTGGAAGTGAAAACTCTCGGGTAAAGTAATTACTCGTGCTGAGGCGCCGGGAGCGAGGGTTTAGGCCCAAACATCCGGAGCGAAAGTGCCTTTGGGATATGGTGTAATTGGCAACACTACGGTTTCTGGTACCGTCATTCTAGGTTCGAGTCCTGGTATCCCAGCTCTGAAGTTCCGCGGGTTTCCGCTGAAATTCGGAAGTTTTGAATCGGCTGGTCCGATTTGAAACGGCGGCCAAATGTATGAAACAATCATTTGGCTTGAATGGCAGAAATGCTGTTCAGGAAGTACGCGGCCCCATCGTATAGCGGCCTAGTACGCTGCCCTCTCACGGCGGTAACGCGGGTTCGAATCCCGCTGGGGTCACAATGAAAACGGTCCCGGGCATCAGCCCGGGGCCGTTTTTCGTTTCCCGGATTGACTGGGCTTCCAGGCGAGACTCGTCCGCCGGCGTATTGCCGGGCGCGCCGAGTCCCGCCAAGCGCTGCGCATGGCGCTTTGGTTCCGCGCAGCGGCGCCCCCGCAGGAACCACGTTCTGAACTGGCATGATGATGCAGTGAGCTCCCATGAAACCGGCCCCGGGGCCGCAACCGGCGTGGCCCTCCTGGAGGCAGTGCGGCAGGACCTCGCGGCCCTCCGGCTGCCGCTCGCCCTGCCCGGGACGGACCAAATGCGCTTGGACCTTCGAAGGGCCGTGGCTCAACTCGATGACTACATCCTGCCCCGGTACCGCAGCCTCGATGCGCCCCTGCTGGCCGTGGTGGGCGGTTCCACCGGGGCCGGAAAATCCACCCTGGTCAACGCCCTGGTGGGCCACCCCGTCACGCGGGCCGGTGCGATCCGCCCCACCACCCGCCAGCCCATCCTGCTCCACCATCCCGCCGACGCCGCCTGGTTTGAGGGCCAGCGGGTGCTGCCGGCCCTGGGCCGCATCCGGGGTGCCCTCGTGGACGGCCGGGCGCAGGCCCCGGCTGATGCGGCGTTGGATCCCGGCCCGGTGACCTCCCTGGTCCTGGTCTCCGACTCCGCGGTCCCGCCCGGAATCGCCGTGGTCGACGCGCCCGACGTCGACTCCGTTTCCGAGAACAACCGGCAGCTGGCCGGGCAGTTGCTTGCCGCCGCGGACCTCTGGGTGTTTGTCACCACAGCCAACCGGTATGCAGACGCCGTGCCCTGGCGTCTGCTCCTGGATGCGGCCTCCCGCGACATCATGGTGGCCGTGGTCCTGGACCGGGTGCCGCCAGCGGCGGAAGCGGAGGTTAGCGCGGATCTGCAGGCCATGCTCAGCCGGGAAGGGCTGGGGGCCGCCCAATTGTTCGTGGTGCCGGAGCTGCCGCTGGATGCCGCAGGGATGCTTCCGGCAGAGGCCGTCGAGCCGCTGCGCGTTTGGCTCGGGAAGCTGGCAGGGG
>NZ_KI914977.1:0-1914 GCF_000520575.1 Arthrobacter sp. I3 | reverse complement strand
GCAGGGGACGCCGCGGGACGGGCCGGAATAGCCCGGCGCACCCTCAACGGCACCCTCCTCGCCCTCGCCCACCGCGTCGACGCGGCGGAGCAGGCGCTGTCCGAACAGCAGCACGCAGCCGATGTTCTCGCAGCCGACGCCCGCGACGCCTATGACGACGCCGTGGCCAGGATCCTTGAGGCCACCCGCGACGGCGCACTGCTGCGCGGCGAAGTGCTGGCACGTTGGCAGGACTTCGTCGGGACCGGGGAGTTCTTCCGCGCCATGGAACAGAACATCGGACGCTTCCGTGACCGCGTGGGCGCGTTCGTCCGGGGTGAACCGGCGCCTGCAGTCAGGGTGGAAACCGCGATCGAAACGGGACTGCAGGCGGTCATTGTCGATCAAGCCGCCAAGGCCGCCGAGCACACCGACCAGCGGTGGCGTTCAGACCCCGCCGGCAGGCAGGTGCTGGGCACCGACGATGTTTCCGGTGCCTCCGAGGGCTTCGCGGACGCTGTGGCGGCCGAAATCCGCGCTTGGCAGGGGAGCCTGATGGAACTTATCCGCACCGAAGGCCAGGGCAAGCGCACCCAGGCCCGCTGGTTGTCTTTCGGCATCAACGGCCTCGGCGCTGCCCTGATGATTGTGGTGTTCTCCATGACCGCGGGCCTGACCGGGCTTGAGATCGGAGTCGCCGGCGGCACCGCCGTCGTGGGTCAGCGCCTCCTGGAGGCAGTATTCGGGGAGGACGCCGTCCGCCGGCTCGCCCGGACCGCGCGCGAAGACCTGCATCTGCGGTGCCAGAGCCTGCTGACGGCGGAGTGCCAGCGGTTCTTGACCCGGCTCGAGGTCGACGGCGGCGTGCCGCCCTCAGCCATTGCCGGCCATGCGGCGGCACTGCGCCGGCTGGCGGCCACGTCATGAGCCGTCATGGCGCCGCCCGCGAGGCGTCCCAGCTCGATCGCAGACTGGAAGCGCTCAACAGCGCCACGGAGCTCGCATCCGGAGTCCTCCCGGAGGAAACCCTGGCCGGTGTCCTGCAGGTGCTCGACCGCGCGAGTTCGCGGCGGTCGCTGTCCGGAGACCACACGGTGGTTGGGTTTTTTGGAGCCACAGGCAGCGGCAAGTCATCGCTCTTCAATGCCGTAAGCGGCGAGGAGATCGCGACGGCGGCCGTGCGCAGGCCGACCACCACCGAGCCGCTCGCGGGCATTTGGGGCGTCCAGGGCAGCGATGCGCTGCTGGATTGGCTGGAGGTCCGAAAGCGCCACGCTGCGGCGCCGATCAAAGGGTTCGCCGACGACGACACCGGGCTGATCCTTCTGGACCTGCCGGACTTTGACTCGACCAGGGCCGCCAACCGGGAGATTGTGCAGCGGATGGTGGGCCTCGTGGACGTCCTCGTCTGGGTCCTCGATCCGCAGAAATATGCCGACGCCGCCGTGCACAACGATTTCCTGGCACCGCTGTCCTCGCACGGGGCCGTGACGATCGTGGTGCTCAACCAAATCGACAGGCTCCCGGAGCACGAGGTCCGGCCGGTCCTGGAATCCCTCACAGCTATCCTGGCGCGGGACGGGCTGGGCAAAGTTCAGGTCCTCGGGGCTTCCGCCGTGCTGGGGACGGGGGTGGACAAGGTGCGGGCCGCGATCCGGCAGGTGGCGATGCAGCGTAAAGCGATGTCACAGCGACTTGCGGCAGATGTCACGCTGGCCGCCGCCCGGCTTGCCGAGGCGTCCGGCCTGCCCGCGGGTGGCGCGACGGCCGCTGGTGGCGGGACGGCCGCCGGCGCGACGGCCGCGTCCAAGGCCCGGCTGGCGGGGGAGTTGGCTGTGGCCGCCAATGTGCCGTTGGTGGTCGACGCCGTCGCCCGGTCCTACCGGCTGGAGGCAACCCGGCGCACGGGCTGGCCGGTGACCCGCTGGCTGGCCA
>NZ_AZSB01000526.1:0-8744 GCF_000520575.1 Arthrobacter sp. I3 | reverse complement strand
TCGCAGGCTCCACCCCAAAAACAGCCAGAAGCTTGGCCATGTCACCGAGTTTGATTTCGGCGCCCGCATAACGGAGATAATCGCCGAACAAGTCGATAATAATGGAACGTGGCTTCATGAGTGCGGGCCCTCCTGATGGCGTTTAACTTCCGTTGTCCTTCCTGACCTGACGCCCGGCGGACCCGGAGTAAGTACAGGGAGTGCCTGCACCCTGGATAGGGATTCAGGCGGTCTGATTCCCGACACTCCAGGCTACGCAGGAAGATTTGGACACCGCATCCTATCGCAGCACCCACACCGTCGGCGCTGAACGCGGGCCCAGTATAGAAAGTGACTTCACACGTGGCAGTCTTTGTAGCAAGCCAGCGGTTTGCCGGAAAGCACATAAACTCCTCATCGACAGGGGATCTGCAGTAATGAACCTGAACCGGGTGGATCTGAATCTATTGGTGGCGCTGGACGCTTTGTTGGCCGACCAAAGCGTCACCAAGGCCGCCGAGCGCCTTCAGGTGGGCCAGTCCGCGATGAGCTCAACTCTGAATCGGTTACGCAAGCTGTTCGGCGATCCGATTCTGGTCAGGCACGGCCGAAACCTCATGCCGACGCCTTTCGCCCGGTCGTTGGCCGAGCCCCTCAGGGAAACGCTTGGCCGTGTGGAGTCACTTCTGACAATCAAAAGCGAATTCCATCCGGCAACGGATCATCGGGACTTTTCCGTCACCTCCAACGATTATGTGGCGGCTGTTTTTCTCCGACCGCTCCTCGTTCGGCTGGCCACCGAGGCACCACATGTGAAGCTGCACATCCAACCGGTGCAGGACGATTTCGCGACGCGTCTCAGACATGGCGAGACGGACTTCCTCATCATGCCCAGGGAAGTATTTCTGGGATATGTGGATTTTCCGAACGATCTTCTGTTCAGCGACCGTTACGTTTGTGCCGTTGATGCGGATAATCCGGATGTCGGAGCCTCGATCACGATGCAGCAGTTCAGCGCCCAGCCATATCTTGCCGTCAACGTGGGACACCTCCCCACCTCGGCCGAAATACAGCTGGACGCCCAGGGTGTCATCCGCAATACCCAGATCACCACGCAAATGTTTATGCTGGCCCCGTTCCTACTGCGTGAAACACGGCTCCTCACCCTGATTCAGGAGCGGCTCGGACTGGCGCTACGGACGGACGCGAACCTTAAGCTGCTCGAGCCGCCGATGACGCTCCAGCCCGTCAACATGGTCATGTTGTGGGCACCCCAGAACACGGACGACCCAGCCCACGAGTGGCTCCGCCAAAGGATGTCGAGGCTCGCGCTGGAGCTTTTTCCTAACGTATTGACCTGATCAATAGCAGCCTTCGTTAACCATTGTTTGTGGCGGATGGTCAGCGCCGTTTAGTCTGCTTATACGCAACAAACGTGCTCCAGTGCACACTTCAGCGCCCGCAGCACGACTACACCGACAGATCGAATCTGAGCCGGAAAATCTCCGGCTCCCCGATGCCTACCGGGGCCAAGGCCCCCACATCCCAGTTAGGACATGCAATGATGCGTGCCAACCGCTATTCAGAATTTAAAACTGGCTGGCCTGCGTTGCTTTCCGCAACCATAGGCTCCGCCGTCGGCGTGACGGCTCTTCTTTTTTATAGCCTGGGATCCTTCACCGGGGCATTGCAGAAGGAATTCGGCTGGAACCGCGCAGAAGTCTCATCATCGTTTCTGTACACGACAATTGCCCTGGTGATTTTTGCAGCACCTCTGGGCTGGCTGTTGGACCGCTTCGGTCCCCGCCGGGTCGCCATCATCTCAGTGCCCGGATTGACGCTGTCGCTGTTCCTGCTCAGCCAGTTCCAGGGGGAGCTCATGCACTTCTACCTCCTGTTTGCCCTCGCCGGCCTGCTGGGCTCGGGAACCACGTCCATCGTTTACACCAAGGCAGTGAACTCGGCGTTCTTTACTTCACGCGGACTGGCCCTCGGCATCACGCTGGCCGGCCTGGGCGTCGCTGCGCTAGCGCTGCCGCCGCTGGTGACGGGCTTCGTCCAGTCGT
Organism: Arthrobacter sp. I3; assembly: GCF_000520575.1. NCBI lineage: Bacteria > Bacillati > Actinomycetota > Actinomycetes > Micrococcales > Micrococcaceae > Arthrobacter > Arthrobacter sp. I3. Next base: position 6,699 of record NZ_AZSB01000526.1, on the reverse strand, counting down.
GGGGTTGGCGAACAGGATTCACCGCTTTGGCTGTGCTGTCCCTGCTCGTCATTCCGTTCGTCCTCTTTGGACTGAAAGACGGCGGCCCACGCGCTGATTCCGCCCCGGAACTGGCGGGCGCGAACCGCGCAGATGCGCTCAAGTCGCGCGCATTTTGGACGATTCTTGCGGGATTCCTGCTCGTCGGCGGTTCCGTGCCCGCAATCATCCCCCACATGGTCCCGATGCTCACCGATGCGGGCCTCGCACCGGCCAGCGCGGCGGGTATCGCGTCACTGATCGGTCTGGGCGTGATCGTCGGCCGCCTCAGCATTGGCTTCCTTGTCGACCGTTTCTTCGCACCGTTTGTTGCAGCCCCTCTCTTCCTGACAACGGCCCTGGGCTGCCTGCTGCTGATGTGGGGAGGTCCCGGGCTTGCCCCGGCGGCGGCCATCATGATCGGTGTCTCCTTCGGCGCCGAAGCTGATCTGATCGCATTCCTCTGTGGAAACTACTTCGGCCTAAAGCGCTACGGATTCATATATGGCCTTATCTACGCTGCATTCTCTATCGCAGTTGCCATCGGCCCCATCTGGGCAGGCTCCTTCTTCGACCGCACCGGCAGTTACGACGGCGCCCTGATCACTGTCGCCGTGATGCTGACCATCGGCTCCGGAGTTCTCTTGACCCTTCCCAAAGACCAGCCATTTGCATCAAAGGCCAGGACCGAACAGCCCGTCGCGGAACCGGACGAACTTGCTGTCTGATTCAGGTCAGCCCCCTCGATATGGCCATCTGCTTAAGGAGCTACAAAAATTGACCCTCGAAACAACGTCGCGTGCCCAGTTCACCGGCAACGAAAGAAGTACTGACCTCCCCGACGACACGACGGGGTGGGCAATTGGCACCGACGTCGGCGGGACGTTTACGGACCTGTGGCTGCGCGCCCCCAGCGGCAAGTCTTTCGTCTGCAAGTCCCCCACGACCGCGGACGTCGTCACCGGCGTCATAAACGCTGTCCATCTGGCTGCGGAAATTGCCGGACTCAGCACCGAAGATATGTGCCGAAGAGTCAGCCGATTCGGACATGGCACGACGGTAGGATTGAATGCCCTGCTAACCGGACGGTCGGCACGCGTCGGGCTCGTCACCACCCAAGGTTTCGGGGACGTCCTCGAAATTGGCCGCCTGCGCCGCGGAACTGCCGGGCTCAACGGTCTGGACCTTGGAAACTACTTCCTCCGCGGACGGACCGCCCCGCTGGTACCGCGCAACTTGGTGGTTGAGGTTACCGAACGGGTGAATCCGCAAGGCGAAATCGTGACACCACTAGATCTTGGCTCCGCCCGACGGGCCTTGGAGACCCTCCGCGACGAAGGAGTGGAGGCCGTCGCGGTTTGCCTCCTGTGGGCCACCGAGAACGCGAGCCACGAGGCAGCGGTCGCCGAACTGGTCAAGGAAATACTTCCGGACGCATTTGTGAGCGTCTCCCACGACATCGCCCCAAGCGTGGGTGAATACGCCAGGGCCTCCACCACTGCCGCCAACGCCGCTCTGGGCCCGGTCGCGGGCCACTATCTGGTCAAACTGGAAACCGAGCTCCGCACGCTGGGTATGGAAGCTCCCATCATGATGACCACGAACGCCGGCGGCGTCGTCCCTGCCGCTACGCTGACCGCATCACCGGTCAAAGGCCTCCTGAGCGGACCCGCATCCTGCGTGGTTGCCGGCCAGTCACTGGGCAAGACCCTGAACCAGCCCAACATCCTCACCCTGGACGTCGGCGGAACCAGCTTCGACGTCGGCGTCGTCGTAAGCGGCGCACCGTTGCTGCGCGACGAGGTTACGTTTGGCGGCGCGGACATGCGGGTCCCCAGCGTGGACATCGCCAGCATCGGTGCAGGCGGCGGGTCCATCGCCGCAGTCACCGACGGGATCCTGACCGTCGGCCCTCGAAGCGCCGGCGCCACCCCCGGACCGGTTTGCTACGGCAAGGGCGGCACCGAACCCACCACCACCGACGCCGACCTTGTTCTGGGCGTCCTTGACCCGGACAGCTTTGGAAGCGGCGGAATCAGACTGGACGTCGACGCCGCCAGCCGTGCCTTGGAAGAGAAGATCGGCAAACCACTTGGCCTGAACGCCCAGGAATCCGCCCGCGCGGTCCGTGAACTCTTTGACTCCGCCATGGCAGACCTGCTCCGTTCCGTCACAATCGAGCGCGGCCATGACCCTCGGGAATTCACCCTCGTCGCAGGCGGCGGAAGCGGACCTTCCCATGCCTGGGCCATGTGCCGTGAACTGGGCCTTGACGGATTCGTTGTCCCCGCCACGGCCACCGCCCAGTCCGCCTTCGGTGCCGGTACCAGCGATCTTCGAACCACCGCCTCGCGAACCAGCTACATCCGCCTCTCCCCCGGCCTGGAACCGGACGAGACGCATGCCCTGACGCTGTGCGCAGCACTGGAAGACGCACGAGACCGCGCCCTGGCAGCAATCCCAGACCCCCAGTCGTCAACACTGCAGTACACCGCGGCGGTCCGCTATCGCGGCCAGGCACACCATCTGGATGTAGGCCTGGACGCGGCACCTGACGCGGCCACGCTGTCCAAGTTTCTGGCGCGGTTCGAATCCGAGTATGAGCTGCTCTTCGGAAAGGGCGCCGGTTTCAGGGAAGCCGGCTTCGAGATTCTGTCGGTACGCGCGACCGCGGCCCTTGCTTCGGCCGCCCCCGGGGCGTCCACCGCAGGCGAGGCCTTCGAGTTCCGCGGCGTCCGCGGCGTCATCTTCGATGACCCGGCGGCCCCGGACACGACCACGGTGTACGGCTGCTCCTGGCCCGCAGCGGACCAGTCAGTGGCTGGTCCGTGCCTTATCCAACTTCCCGGCTGCGTTGTTGTCGTTCCACCGGGCGGCACCGCGACAACCGACGCGCACGGCGCAATTCACGTAAAGGTAGGCAACTAATGAACACGACACTGGATGCCCAGAGGGTCACCACGGTCACTGATCCGGTCATTGCCCAGGTGGTCCGAAGCCGCCTTGTCGCCATCACCGACCAGATGCGCCTGGCCCTCCAAGCGGTCTCCGGCAGCCCGACAGTCACCGAGGCCAGCGACTTCTTCACGGGCCTCTACCTTCCGGACGGCTCCTTCGCCACCATGGGTCACCAGGTGACCTTCGAGGCGCCGCCCGTCGGGGCCCTGATCCGGCACCTTCTCGGCTCAGGCAGGGATCTGAAGGACGGCGACCGCATCATCGGCAACGATCCCTTCGTCGGAGCACTCCACCAGAACGACCTGCAAATGTGCGCACCTCTCTTCGTTGACGGTGAACTGGTCGCCTGGGCGGGCGTCATGGCACACGAGACCGACATCGGCGGCATGGACTTCGCCTCGTGGTCCCCGAAAGCCAAGGAGATCTGGCAGGAGGGCCTGCGGATACCGGCAGTCAAGCTTGTGGACCGCGGAGAACTCCGCGAAGACGTCCTGGACATGATCCTGGAAGCAACCCGCCTGCCTGCCCAGGTCGGCCTCGACATCCGCGCCTTCATCGCCACCTTGAACGTCGCGGGTGAACGGCTGACCGAACTCTGCCGCCGGTACGGCAAGAACGTCGTCCAGACTGCCATGGCCACCATGGTCGACGATTCCGAAGCCACACTGCGCCGCCGCCTGCTGGAACTGCCCGATGGCGTCGTCCACACACGAGACTTCCTCGAACACGACGGCCATTCCAACGAGCTCTACGTTGTTGACCTGGTCCTCACCAAACAGGATGATTCGCTGATCTTCGACTTCTCGGGGTCCTCCGGCCAGGCCGCCGGCTTTGTCAACTGCTCCCGGGCAGGGCTGATCGGAGGCGTTGCAGGTGCACTCATCCCGACCCTGGGTTTCGGGATCCCTTGGAACGACGGGCTGCTGCGTCCCACGGAAATAGTCGCGCCGGACGGACTCATCTGCACGGCACTTCCGCCGGCTCCCGTGGGCAGCGCGACAGTTGAAACGGTCTGGGTAGTGAGCAACGTCGTCTCCGCCGCTCTGAACCGCCTTCTGGCGGCCACACCGAAATTCGCACACCGCGCACAGGCCGTGAACAGCGGAACCATGGCCACCTTCAACCTGAGCGGACGCAACCAGTTTGGCGAGAAATTCGGTCTCCACCTCATGGATCCCCTGGCCGGCGGATTCGGGGCCTTCATGGCTCACGACGGCCAGGACGCCGCCGGACCGATCAACACACCGTGCCCCTCCATTGCCGACGTGGAAGTCAACGAGCAGGGAACACCACTGGTCTACCTCTACCGCCGGCTGGCCAAGGACACCGGCGGTGCAGGCCGCCGCCGGGGCGGGCTGGGCGCCGAAGTGGCTCTGACTATCTCCGTCAACGAGGCTGAGGCGCTGGTCATGACCCACGGCGCCGAGGTGCCCAATTCTGCAGGGCTCTCCGGAGGATTGCCTGGTGGCGTCATCCGGCAGTCCCTGGCACAGGGCATCCTGCGTAATTCCGGGCAGACCGCCATTCTGGCCGGAGCATTGAACGGCATCACCGAGGACGCACCTGGGTTTGAGAACCTCGGCTCCAAGCCCGGGGCCTTTCCCCTGACTAGCTCCGATGTCTTTGCCGTCACGTGGCAGGGCGGCGGGGGCGTGGGCGATCCCCTGGACAGGAACCCCGAGGAGCTCCTGGAGGACATCCGCCGGGACGTGGTCAGCACGGCAGCGGCCCGGGACACCTACGGGGTGGTGCTCACAGCATCAGCCGCGGGGCGCGTGACGGGATGGGACGAAACAGGCACTTCGCAACTGCGCCGCGCCCTTCGCGCTGCACGCCTCGGCCAGGCCCCGGAGACTGTAAAGGAATCCTGCCTCGAGCTGGATTCGGCCCTGCCCCCGGCAGGACTAACGGCAGGAGAGTCCTGGCTGCCCTTGTCCGATCGTCTTCGTGCCATCCATGCCGTCGACGGAACCTGGCGGGTTGAAACCGTCGACGGGGCCGTCCTGTCCAACGGATCCACGCGTTGGCGGGAAGGCGCCCACGCCTTCGCCCTTGAACTGCCGCCCAGGGTGGGATCCACCCTTCACGAAAAGCTGACGGTCACCGGCTGGGCATGCCCGCTCACCGGTTCGCTGCTTGCGGTGGACATTCATGAGAAGGCGTCGTCCCCATTCCATGATCTGGAATTGAACATTTCCGCAGGCAGCCGCGCCGCCGAGCTGGCCTTTCAGGCATAAGGAGAAATTAACATGGCACATGTAACTTTTGCACAGACCAAACCACGCAAGGTCATCATCACCATCGCTCCCACGGGAGGAATGGCCACCAAGGACGAAAACCCGAACCTCCCCGTGGACCCGCAGGAAATCGCCGACGACATCGCTGCCTGCGTGGAGGCCGGAGCCAGTGTTGCAGCCATCCACGCCCGTCGACCCGGCGACTTCGAAGCCACCTGCAATCCCGAGGTCTACGCACGCATCAACGAACTGACCCGCAACAACTCCGACGTCGTAATCAACAACTCCACCGGTGGCGGCGTCACCGGCGACATGATCAAGGCGTACGACACAGGCGAACTCCGCATCGATTTCTCCGAACGGATGAAGGGCCTCGAGGCGCCCCTGGTCGAAATGGCGACCTTCGACGCCGAAACGTTCGTCATCAACGGCCGCGGGCGTGAGCTCCTCTGCAAAACATCCCCAGCCGAGTGCGACGAAATGGCTGCCCGCATGACCGAACTCGGAATCAAACCTGAATGGGAGGTCATGAGCCCCGCCCACATCCTGCAGGACTGCAAGCGGCTCATCGACTCGGGCTTCGACACCAAGCCTTACTGGATCAACGTCGTTCTCGGCCTGGACCGCCCGTTCCAGGGAGCCATGCCCTACACCCCGCGCGCCCTCCACCAGATGGTCGAAGAACTGCCCGCCGGCAGCGAACTCTGCGTCTCCGCCATTGGACCCGCACAACTCCCGGCCATAGCCCACGCCGTCCTGCTCGGCGGCCACGTCCGTGTCGGGCTAGAAGACAACCTCTACTACAAGCGCGGCCAACTCGCCTCCAACGTTCAACTGGTGGAGCGGGCGGTTCGCATCATCCGGGAACTCGGCTGCGAACCCGCGACCCCGGCAGAGGCTCGAGAAATCCTGGGACTCCGGCAGCTCGGCTCCCCCGTCTCAAGCCAGGCCGGCCATGTGGCTGTCTGACCCGCCGGCAGCTACTTCCCCACGCAATCAGTGCTTCCCGCCCGTCCATCCCACCCACAGCGGCGAAGCCGCCACCCGGACGCCAGCGAAAGAGGCTCCTGCAGTCTCAGGATGCACCCAACGAAACGGAGACAAATGTCAAAGGTGAAATCCGGAGCAGCCGCCGCGCTGCAGGACGTGCTGCGGGACGGCATGACGCTGGCCGTGGGCGGCTTTGGGCTCAGCGGGATCCCGGCGGACCTGATCGAGGCCGTCCGGGATTCCGGCGTCAAGGACCTCACGGTCGTCTCCAACAACATGGGCGTGGACGGCAAGGGCCTCGGCGTGCTGATCGAAGCCGGCCAGGTGGCCAAGGTCATCGCCTCCTATGTGGGGGAGAACAAGCTCTTCGCCGAGCAGTACCTCGCCGGGAAGCTGGAGGTGGAGTTCACCCCGCAGGGCACCCTTGCCGAGCGGCTGCGCGCCGGCGGCGCCGGCATCCCCGCCTTCTACACCAAGACCGGCGTCGGGACCCTCG
>NZ_KI914976.1:123270-127630 GCF_000520575.1 Arthrobacter sp. I3 | reverse complement strand
TGCGCCCTGGCTCCAGCACTACAACACTGAACGAATCCACACCGGCATCGGAACCACACCCATCACCCGGGTGTCACCAACCTGATGGCTCAGTACAGCTAGGACTGCCACCGGTTAAATGACTGAAGCTCCGGACGAACCGGAGCTTCAGTCATTTAAAAGTTAGGAGTGGCCTAGTTTTCGCCGGCCGAATCCGAGCGGCCCAGCAGGGTCTGCGGGATCCAGAACGCGGCGGCGAAGAGAATCAGGCAGACGGCCATCGGCCAGGTGTTTTCCAGCGTCAGGAAGGACAGCGAGTAGATCGCACCGAGGAACAGGACCATCATCGCGGCAAAGATAACGATGGTCGAGCCGAGGCTGTTCTCGGTCTGCGGGGTGGTGTTGCTGGACATTCGTTCCTCCTCGGCCCCGGGGGGGCTCAAAACTGTGGGCGGTGCCGGCACGGTCAGTACGCGGACGAACCCTGTTCACCCTTGACGATCGCGATACCGGAGCTGGCGCCAATACGTGTTGCACCTGCAGCAATCATAGCCTGAGCATCGGCCAGGGAACGCACGCCGCCGGAGGCCTTGACACCCAGGTCCGGGCCGACGGTGCGGCGCATGAGCGCGACGTCCTCGGCAGTGGCCCCGCCGCCGTTGAAACCCGTGGAGGTCTTCACGAAGTCCGCCCCGGCTTCCACCGCGGCCTCGCAGGCGAGCACTTTCTGGTCATCGCCCAGCAGCGCCGTTTCGATGATGACCTTCAGGATGGCTCCGCCCTCGTGCACGGCGGCCGCGACGGCGGCGATGTCATCCACCAGCGCGCCCTTGTCATTGGCACGGGCAGCGGCGATGTTGATGACCATGTCCACTTCTTCGGCACCGTCCAGGACCGCGCCGCGGGCCTCGAAGGCCTTGACGTCGCTCGGTGTGGCGCCCAGCGGGAATCCCACCACGGAGCACGTCAGGACGCCGGATCCCTTGAGCGCTTTCTTGACGGTCTTGACCCAGACCGGGTTCACGCAGACCGACTTGAAGTGATACTCCGCCGCCTCGGCGCAGACCTTGAGGATCTCCGCCTCGCTGGCCTCCGGCTTGAGCAGGGTGTGGTCGATGTAGGAGGCGATGTTGGGCGTTCCCCCGGTGGCGGCTTCTTGGCTCATGGTGGTCCCTTTCGTGGCGGGCCTGGGACGCGGCGGTCCCTTCCCGGGCCTTGTGGGCCTGCGGGCCCTGGCGGCGCCGCGTGGTGCGCGGCTTATCAGGGAACCATCTTGCCATAGGAATGTGCCCGGCGGATGCCCCCGGCCGGGCCTCCCCGGCACGTCAGGCGGCGGCCGCCAGGGACCGGCCCATGGTGGCCTGAAGCAACTGGGAAGCGCACACCGACGCCGCGGAACCGGAGGCCACGAGCAGCCCCAGCCGGACGCCGTCGTAGGCTGCCGCGTCACCGATCGCCCAGATGCCCGGCACGGAGGTGCGGAAGTCCTGGCCGATGACGATCCCGCCGCCGGCAGCGGTGGCGAGCCCGGCCGTGGCGGCCAGCTCGTCGCGGGCGATGCGCTCCTCGGCGAGGATCACGAGGTCACCGTTCATGCTGGAGCCGTCCTCGAAGACGATGCCCGACGCCGGCAGGGCGGACCCGGCGGCGGTGGGAACGACGGCGGCGGGACGGACGGTGGTGCGGACCGGGCGGACGCCGCGGGACCGGAGCACGGCCTCGGCCTGGCCGGCTGCCGAACCCGTGCCGACCAGGATGCCGAGGGGTCGGCGGCCCAGGACCCGGGTGACGTCCTTGACGGCCTCGCCCAGCCCGGCGGCGTCGTCGATCGTGGAATAGCTCAGGCAGCGGGCGGCACCTTCCACCGGTGCCTCGGCGGGGGCGGAACCGGTGGCGATGACGAGCTCGTCGTAGTCGAACTCCATGCCGTCGGCGGTGGTCACGCGGCGGTTTTCCGCGTCGATATAGCTGGCCGGCTGGCCGAAGCGGACGGATACCTGGGGCAGGACGGCGAGCTCCAGCAATTCCTCGGGGGCGTCGTCCCGGTTGCTGAGGACGGTGATGGCGCCGGCGAACGGGGTCCGGGTGAGCTGCCGGACGAGCGCCTGGGCGGCCCGGCCGGCGCCGGCGATGACGATCCTGGGCCGGGCGGCCGTGGTGGCGGCAGCCGAAGCGCCTGTCAGGGAGGAAGTGGAGATGGGAGACATTGCCGGAGCGGACATGTGCTGGCCCTTTCGCTGGGTGGCCATCGTGTGGCCGGTGTGCTTGATGAACCCCAGCGTAGGCGTCCGATTTTTCCGGGGTGTTTCCCGGGTGTTGCCGCTTCTGCCCTGCCCGTTCGCCAGTATTTACCGGCCGGTAATGCCGTGGGTCACACCGTCGCGAAGGCCGGCACCCCGCGTTCGATTAGACCCGGATCCGGTAGCCGCGTTTCACCACGGTTTCCACCAGCCGGGTGTCCGGCAGCGCGGACCGCAGCCGGCTGACGGTCATGTCCAGGGCATGCACGGAACCGCGCAGCTCCAGCAGGTCCGAGAGCGCCTCGCGGGAGAGCACTGCCCCGCCGGCGCCGATGAGCGCGCGCAGCAGCAACAGAGGTGCGGGCGCCATCTCGACCGGCTCGCCGTTGATGCGCAGCGAGCGGCCGCGCAGCTCCACCCTGCCGGAAACGGTGTCGAGCCGGCGGACGTGGTTGAGTGCCAGGTGCTCGCAGACCAGCCGGATCAGGGCGCCCATCCGGAACCGTTCCGGGATCAGCGGGTGCAGCCCGGCATCGAGCAGCGGCTGCGCGGTGATGGGCCCGACGACGGCGGTCGCCACGGTGGTCTTCAGGCTCTCCACGAGCTGTTTGTAGACGCCCATCTCGTGCGCCGTGCTCCACATGGCGTCCACGGCGGGCGCGCTGGTGAACGTCAGGACATCGAGGTTGCCGCTGCACGCGGCTTCGATCAGCTTGGGCAGCCGGTCGGCGCCGTCGGGCTTGACCCACCGGTACGGGGTGACCGTCAGGACGGTGGCCCCGGACATGCGCAGGCGCTCGAGCTGGCGGACATCGGTGTAGCCGTGCAGCTGCACCGCGACTGTCTTGCCGCGCACACCCTCGGCCAGGAGCATGTCCACGAGCGTGGACGTGGTTTCGTCGCTGCTGATTCCGACGTCGGCGAGCCCGGCGGCGCGCACGGCGCCGCGGGCTTTGGGCCCGCGGACGAACATCCGGGTGGCGGAGAGGGTCTCCAGCAGCTGGTCGCCAATGCCAAACGTGTCCGCGGCCTCGCACCAGCGGCGCATGCCGTAGGCGGTGGTCGCGATGCAAAGATCGGGCCGGGCGGCGATGATCGCCCGGGTGTCATCGATCAGGCTCTGGTCCTCCCGGACCGGGGCGATTTTCAGTGCCGGGGCGTGAAGCACCTCGGCACCGCGGCGTTCCAGGGCCTCAATAAGGTCCTGCGAACGGCGGTGCGAGGTGACGCCGATCCGGAAGCCGTCCAGGGGGAGGTCCCGGTCGGTCGCGTCCTCGGCGGGTTCCGGCGCGGATGAGCCGGCGGGGCCGCCGACGGTCAGTGCGGAGGCTAGGGCGGGGTTCAAGGGGGACAGTGGTGCGCCGGGCTCCGGGTGGGCTGCGGCGACGGCGTTCAATGCGCTCATGGGAATCCTTACGCCTCCATCAGTGATGCGGCCAGACGGTCGAGCTCTGCCGTGGCACCGGCACAGCCCCGGTTGGCTTCGGCCACCCGGACAACGTCCCCGATCACCAGGACGGCGGGGTTGCTGCAGCCCGCGGCTGCGGAGGTGATGGTGCCCAGCTCGGCGATCGTGGTGCGCTGGCCGGGGCGGTAGCCGCGTTCGACGACCGCCATCGGCATGTCGGCCCGCATTCCGGCCCGGCGGAGTCCGGCCGCGAGGTGGTGCAGGGTGCCGATGCCCATCAGGACCACAATGGTTCCGCCGAGCCCGGCGAGGTGCGTCAGTTCGTTTTCGGTCAGCGGGGCATGGCCGGAGACCACGGTGAACATATGGCTGACGTCGCGGTGCGTGACCGGGATGCCGGCGGCGGCCGGAACCGAGATGGCGCTGGTGACGCCGGAGATGACGCGGACCGGAACCCCGGCCGCGACGCAGGACGCGACTTCCTCGCCGCCGCGGCCGAACACATAGGGGTCCCCGCCCTTGAGGCGGACCACGTTGTTGCCGGCCAGCGCGCTTTCCACCATGAGCTTTTCGATGTCGGCCTGGCTGACCTTGTGGTGGCCGGGCTTCTTGCCCACATCCACCAGCTCTGCCGAGGTCAGGGACGGCAGGTCCTGGTACGGGGCGAGCCGGTCGTAGAAGACGACGTCGGCATCGCGCAGCGCGGCGACGGCGGCGACCGTGAGCAGCTCGG
>NZ_KI914976.1:118922-123170 GCF_000520575.1 Arthrobacter sp. I3 | reverse complement strand
GGGGGCTCGGCCGCGACCGGGATGCCGGTGGCGCGGCACCGGCCCAGGAGGGCCTCCCAGCCCGGCTGGCCGTCGTCGACCGCGGCGACCAGGAACGGGCGCTCGGGCAGCGGGCCGTCAATGCCGGCGCCCTGCGGGGTGCTGAGGCGGAACACGACGGCGCCGGCCGCCTCATAGCGCCGTACGGCCTGACGGGCGGCGTGGTCCGCGCCCGTGACCAGGACTTCGCGTCCGGTGAGGTCAATGGTGAGCTGCATGGCTATACCTCGTTCTCGTCAGGCAGTCCCGGGGTGGTGGCTCGGACCGGAATGGAAGCCCCGATCAGGACCGGCTGCTGCCCGGCCCGCGCCTTCTCCTCCGCAGTCGCGGGGCGCATCTGGCCGCGCTCGTCGGAGACGAAGGTGATCGAATCGTCTTTCTGGTCCGGGGCGTTGACGAAGGAGCGGAAGCGGCGGAGGCGCTCGGGATCCTTCAGGGTGTCGGCCCATTCGTCGACGTAGGTGTCAACATGCTTGGCCATGGCGGCTTCGAGGTCCGCGGCAATGCCCAGGGTGTCGTGCACCACCACGTCCTCGACGTGCTTGATGCCGCCGTCGAGCTCTTCCTGCCAGCGCGCGGTGCGCTGCAGCCGGTCGGCCGTGCGGATGTAGTACATGAAGTAGCGGTCGATGTACCTGATCAGGGTTTCGTCGTCGAGGTCCTTGGCCAGCAGCTGGGCGTGCGCCGGGGTGGCGCCGCCGTTGCCGCCGACGTACAGGTTCCAGCCGTCGGCGGTGGCGATGACGCCGACGTCCTTGCCCCGGGCCTCCGCACATTCGCGGGCGCAGCCGGAGACGCCCATCTTCAGTTTGTGCGGGCTGCGGAGGCCGCGGTAGCGCAGCTCAAGCGCGATGGCCATGGCCACCGAATCCTGGACCCCGAAGCGGCACCAGGTGGAGCCGACGCAGGACTTCACCGTGCGCAGGCTCTTGCCGTAGGCCTGGCCGGATTCGAAGCCGGCATCGACCAGGACCTTCCAGATTTCGGGCAGCTGCTCCAGCCGGGCGCCGAACATGTCGATCCGCTGCCCGCCGGTGATCTTGGTGTAGAGGCCGTACTGCTCGGCGACAGCGGCGATCACGCCGAGTTTCTTCGGGGTGATCTCGCCGCCGGCGATCCGCGGGACCACCGAGTAGGTGCCGTCCTTCTGCATGTTGGCCAGGGCGCGGTCGTTGGTGTCCTGCAGGGTGCCGCGGCCGGCGTCCAGGACGTAGGCGCTGTTCTGGCTGGCGAGGATGTTGGCGATGGTCGGCTTGCAGATGTCGCAGCCGGCGCCGGTGCCGTATTTGGCCATGATCTCCTCGAAGGAGGTCAGCTCCAGGACCCGGATGGCGTCGAAGAGTTCCTGGCGGGAGAGCTCGATGTGTTCGCACAGGGCCTTGGAGACCTCGACGCCGGACTTGGTCAGTTCGGTTTCGAGCAGCTTCTTGAGCATCGGCACGCAGGAACCGCAGCTGGTGCCGGCGCGGGTGCAGCCCTTGAGCTCGCCGAGTTCTTGGACCGGCGCGTTGCCGTCGCAGCTCCCGCAGCCGTTGACGGTGTCACGGATGGTTCCGGCCGAGACGTTGTTGCAGGAACACAGGATGGCGTCATCCGGCAGTTGGATCTCCAAGACTTCGTCCCCGGCGTCGCCGCCGCCGGCCGCGGTGAGGTAGGCGCCGGGTTCGGCGGCCAGTTCGCGGCCCAGCATGGGGCGCAGGGAGGTGTAGGGCGAGGCGTCGCCGACGAAGATACCGCCGAGCAGGGTCTTGGCATCGTCGGTGGTGACGATCTTCTGGTAGACGCCGCGGGCGGGGTCGGCGTAGACGATCTCGAGCGCGTGTTCCGTGCGGGCGAAGGCGTCACCGAAGCTGGCGACGTCGACGCCGGAGAGCTTGAGCTTGGTGGCGGTGTCGAAGCCGGGGAAGGTCGCGTCGCCGCCGTGCAGCCGGTCCGCGACGATTTCGGCCATCGTGTTGGCCGGTGCCACGAGGCCCAGGCACATGCCGCCGAAGTTGGCGACCTCGCCGATCGCCCAGATGCCGGGAACCTCCGTGGAGCAGTCGTCGGAGATGACGACGCCGCCGCGCTGGCCGAGCTGGAACTGCTGCGGTGCGCCCTCTGCGGCCCGGAACAGCTCGTCGCGGGGCCGCACGCCGATCGCGACGATTACGATGTCGGCGTCGATGGTCCGGCCGTCGGCCATGAGGACGCCGGTGACCTGGCCGTCGTCGTCGGAGAGGACCTCGGAGGGGAACACCCCGCCGTGGACGGTGAAGCCCTTGGCCTCGATCAGCCGGCCGAGCGCCTGCCCGGCACCCTCGTCCAGCTGGGTGTTCATGAGCCACGGCGAGCCGTTGATGACGATCGGGGTGGCGCCGAGCTGTTCGGTGCCGGCGGCTGATTCCAGGCCCAGCAGACCGCCGCCGATGGTGACCGCGTTGACCTTCCGGCCCAGCTTCGCGGTGAGGTCCGCGATGGCCTTGTTGATGGACCAGACGTCCTCAAGGGTGCGGTACACATGGGTGAGTTCGGCGCCCGGGATGGGCAGGCGGGCAGCGTCCGAGCCCGTCGCGACCACCAGCTCGTCATACGGATAGACGGTTCCCGCCGCGGTCTGGACGGTCTTGCCGGCGGCGTCGATGCTGGTGACGCGCTCGCCGGTCTTGAGGTTCAGGGCCGTGTGGTCCCACATGGAAGCGCTGCCCAGGGTGAGGTCGACGTCGCTGTCGGTGAGTGCCTTGCTCAGCGCGACGCGGTCATAGGGGAGGTGGGCTTCCTCGGTGAGGACGGTAACGTGCCAGCCATCGAGTCCGCGGGCGTGCATGGCGTCGGCGAAACGGTGCGCCGCGGGGCCGCCGCCGGCCACCACAATACGGCGCGGGGCGGCGCTGGTTGCGCCCTGGTTCGGGTGGCTTGAGGGGTGTCCGGTCACGGTGGGCCTTTCGCATGGGCCGCAGACGGTGCTCTGCAGCTTGTCGTCCCAGACTAGGCAACCGGAATTTCGCTTCAGTTTCCCTTATGTTTCGTGATCTTAACTTCTGCATCACGAATGCATTTCCCGCCGTGTGAGCTCTCTTTTACGCGCCGGACACATCCGGCGCGTCCGGATGAAACACCGCGCGCCTAGCTTGAATATGTGGCCGCAGCAGCGGTTGAGCCCGCAAGGGATGTATCAGAGAGGGGCCGGGATGACCGCCGTACTTGAAACCGCCGTATACGACGTTGAGGACCAAATTACTGGAGCCGCAGCCGGCTGGCACCGGGTGTGCGCCGTTGCGGACCTGGAACCCGCCTGGGGCGAGGCGGCACTGATTGCGGGCCGCCAGGTGGCCCTGTTCCGCACCCTGTCCGGTGAGGTTTTCGCCGTCGCGCAGGAGGACCCGGCCACCGGGGCGAACGTCATGGCACGCGGCATCACCGGATCCCGCGGGGACCGGCCCACGGTGGCATCGCCGTTGCATAAGGAGGTCTACGACCTCGGCACCGGAGAATGCCTCGGCAGCCCGGAACTCCGCCTCGCCACCTTCGGTACCCGGATTGTGGGCGGGTACATTGAGGTGCAGCTCTAGAGGCCCAGTGCCTCGCGGACGTCCGCAAGGACGCCGTCCAGGGCCGTGCGGGCCTCGTCCCGGGCGGCCGGAAGCTCGGCGGCCGAGCCGACACTGCGGATGACTTCCAGATAGCACTTGAGCTTCGGTTCCGTGCCGCTGGGACGGATGATCACGCGGCTGAGGTCCCGGGTCAGGTACAGCAGGCCCTCGGTGGGCGGGAGGAGTTCGCTGCCCTCGGCAAGGTCCGTGACGGCCTCGACGCCGGAGCCGCCGAACGATTCCGGCGGGCTCACGCGCAGCCGGTTCATCATTGCGTCCAGCAGGCCGAGGTCCGCGACCCGGATGCTGAGCTGGTCGCTCGCGTGCAGCCCGTGCACCAGGTACAGCTCGTCCAGGGTGTCAAAGATCGTCTTGCCCTCGGCCTTTGCGGCCGCCGCGAGTTCGGCAATGAGGACCGCCGCCGAAATGCCGTCCTTGTCGCGCACGAGCGAAGGAGCAACGCAGTAGCCCAGCGCCTCCTCGTAGCCGTAGACCAGCCGCGGCACCCGGGCAATCCACTTGAAGCCGGTCAGGGTTTCCTCGTGCGCGTAGCCTGCCGCGGCCGCGATCCGCGCCAGCAGCCGGGAGGACACAATCGAGTTGGCGAACACGCCGGCCGGTGCTTCGCCACTGGCGC
>NZ_KI914976.1:101028-118822 GCF_000520575.1 Arthrobacter sp. I3 | reverse complement strand
GTGCTTCGCCACTGGCGGCCTGCCGCGCCACGACGTGGGCACCGAGCAATGCGCCTACCTCGTCGCCCCGCAGCATGCGCCACGCGCCGGTATCAGGATCCTTCGCCGCCACCGCTGCCCGGTCGGCGTCGGGATCGTTGGCGATCACGATGTCGGCGTCCTCGCGCGTCGCCGCCTCAAGGGCAAGATCCAGCGCCCCGGGCTCCTCCGGGTTGGGGAAGTTCACCGTGGGGAAGTCCGGATCCGGCTGCGCCTGTTCGGTGACGAGCGTGACGTCGTCGAATCCGGCGGCGTTCAGCACCGCGACGGCCGTTTCCCCGCCGACCCCGTGCATGGGGGTCAGGACGATCTTCAGCCCGCGGGCCGGGAAGTGCTCAGGAACCGCCAGGGCCGCGACGGCGCGCTGGTAGTCGGTCGCGATCGAGGGCTCCAGCACGGTCCATCCGTCCGCGGCCAGGACGATCGAGTCCAGGGCACCGACGGCGTCGATCTTCGCCGCTATCAGGGCATCGTAGGGTGCAACGATCTGGGCGCCGCGGCCGCTTTCCTCCACCGCGTGACGGCCGAGGTACACCTTGTAGCCGTTGTCCTGCGGCGGGTTGTGGCTGGCGGTAACCATGACGCCGCCGTCGCAGTCCAGCGCCCGCACGGCGTAGGCGAGCAGCGGGGTGGGCAGCGCGGCCGGCATCAGGAAGGTCTCAACCCCCGCCGCGGTGAGGATCGCCGCGGTTTCCTCGGCGAAAATGTCGGAGTTGTAACGGGCGTCATAGCCGACGACGGCGCGCGGCCGGGTGCCGGGGGAGGCCTGCCCGACCGCGTTGGTGAGGAAGGCGGTGAAGCCGGCGGCGGCGCGGCGGACCACCACGCGGTTCATCCGGTTCGGGCCCGGGCCGAGGGCTGCCCGCAGTCCAGCGGTGCCGAACTGCAGGGTGCCGCTGAAGCTGTCGGCCAGTTCCTGCCGGGCCGCGGCGACGCCCCCGTCGGCGAGGCGGACCAGTTCGGAGAGGGCGGCGGCGGTGGCGGGGTCCGGGTCCTGGCTTGCCCAATCGCGGGCATCGCTCAGGAGGCGGGCGAGTTCGGCATCAGAAGACGTCATGGAACCAAACTATCGCCAATCGTGGGCGATTCCTGCCCAGACAATCGAGAGTTCGGGTTTCAGTTCCATCTCGAGCCCTTTCGCGGGACCTTGACACCCAAATTTCCGGACACGTAACGTCTGGAATATGAAGATGGGCCGTGGTGTCGAATGGGCCGTGCACAGTTGCGTCAACATGGCCTGGACACCGCCCGGTGAGCCGGTGAACAGCGCCCGGCTGGCCGAGTTCTACAAACTCCCGGCGGCCTATCTCAACAAGCAGTTTCAGTCGCTGGTCCGGGCCGGCGTCCTGGACTCTGTGTCGGGTCCCCGCGGCGGCTTTCTCTTGGCGCGCCGGCCCGAGAACATCACCGTGCTGGACATCGTGCTGGCGCTGGAGGGCCAGGACCCGGCGTTCCGGTGCGAGGCGATCCTCGGAAATGTTCCGGAACCGGACCGGCAGGAGAACTTCGCGCGGACGTGCCTGATTTCCCAGACCATGCGCCAGGCCGAACTCGCCTGGCGGCAGGCCTTGGCGCGCCAGAGCATCGCCGGGATCGCGGACTCGATGGAGCGGCGGTTCCCGGCGGACAAGGCAAAGGTCCTGGACTACCTGGCCGCGGAATAGCCGCGGCCGGGTGGCCCAGGACCCTTCGCGGGGCCTTAGCCCAGAACCAGGATCAGAGCTTGGCGATGATGTCTGCCAGCAGCTTGGAAATCCGCGGGCCGGCGGCTTCGCCGGCCTCGAGGACTTCCCCGTGGCTGAGCGGCACGGGGCTGATCCCGGCGGCGAGGTTGGTCACCAGCGAGATGCCGAAGACCTCCATGCCGGCGTGACGGCCGGCGATCGCCTCAAGCGCCGTGGACATGCCCACCAGGTCGGCGCCGATCCGCTTGGCGTACTGCACCTCGGCGGGCGTCTCATAGTGCGGGCCGGTGAATTGGGCGTAGACGCCCTCGTCCAGCGACGGGTCCACCTCGCGGGCCAGCCCGCGGATCCGGGAGGAGTACAGGTCCGTCAGGTCCACAAACGTTGCCCCTTCCAGCGGAGAAGTGGCGGTGAGGTTGATGTGGTCGCTGATGAGCACCGGCGTGCCGGGCGTCCAGTTCTCGTTGAGCCCGCCGCAGCCGTTGGTTAGCACGAGGGTCTTGCAGCCGGCCGCGGCGGCGGTGCGCACGCCGTGCACCACGGCGCGGACGCCCTTGCCCTCGTAGTAGTGCGTGCGTGCGCCCAGGACCAGGGCCCGCTTGCCCTCTTTGGTCAGGACCGAGCGGATGGTGCCCACGTGCCCCACCACGGACGGTGCGGAGAAGCCGGGGATTTCGGCCGCGGACAAGGTGGCGGTGGTCTCGCCGATGAGCTCGGCGGCGTCGCCCCAGCCCGAGCCGAGGACCAGCGCGACGTCATGGGAGTCGACGCCCGTCTCTGCGGCGATGTAGTCGGCGGCGGCGCGGGCGGCGTCGAAAGGGTCCGTGTTCAGGAATTCTGTTGTACTCACCGGTACAAGTTATCGCGGCCGGGGCCCGCTGCCCAGCATGCGCGGCCGGACCCGCGCGCGGCCCGGATTCTTGGTGGCTCCGGTTCGGATGGTGGACAATGGTTGATTGTGACTACGCATCCTGACTTCAGCTCACCCCGCATCGCAATTCTCGGCGGAGGGCCTGGCGGCTACGAGGCCGCCATGGTCGCCGCCTCGCTGGGGGCGCAGGTCACCATTATCGAGCGTGCGGGTCTCGGCGGCTCGGCGGTGCTGACCGACGTCGTACCGTCCAAAACCCTGATCGCGACGGCAGATCTGATGACCCGCGTCGGCGAGGCCGGCGAGCTCGGGGTTAAATTCGACCTCGACGGCGGCGACTGCACCCCTACGATGCGCGCGGACCTCAAGCACATCAACGACCGCCTGCTGCGGCTGGCGCGGAAGCAGTCGGAGGACATCCAAGTCGGGCTGGAACACCAGAACGTCCGCATCCTGATCGGCTCCGGCAGGCTGCTGGACAACCACACCATCGAGGTCCTCACCGCCAACGGCACCGAGACGGTGGAGGCAGACACCATCCTGCTGGCGGTCGGCGCCCACCCGCGCGAGCTGCCCACGGCCCGCCCGGACGGTGAGCGCATCCTCAACTGGGCCCAGATCTACAACATGGACGTGCTCCCCGAAGAGCTGATCGTGGTGGGTTCCGGCGTCACGGGCGCAGAGTTCGCCTCGGCCTACAACGGCCTGGGTTCCAAGGTCACCCTGATTTCCAGCCGCGACCGCGTGCTGCCGGGCTCGGACACCGACGCCGCCGAGGTCCTCGAGGGCGTCTTCGAACGCCGCGGGCTCAAGGTCCTCTCCCGCGCCCGCGCCGAGACGGTCGAGCGCACGGACGACGGCGTCGTGGTCACCCTCGGCGACGGTTCGAAGGTGACCGGCAGCCACTGCCTGGTCTGCGTCGGCTCCATCCCCAACACGGCCGGCATCGGCCTGGAGGAAGCCGGCGTCGCGCTGACCGAGAGCGGCCACATCAAGGTCGACGGCGTCTCGCGCACCACGGCGCCGAACATCTACGCCGCGGGCGACTGCACCGGCGTGCTGGCGCTGGCCTCCGTCGCCGCGATGCAGGGCCGGATCGCGATCGCGCACTTCCTGGGCGACAGTGTCATGCCCCTTAAGCTGCACCAGGTCGCATCCAACATCTTCACCTCGCCCGAGATTGCGAACGTGGGCGTCTCCGAGGCCGAGATTGATTCGGGCAAGTACCAGGCCGACGTCATCAAACTGTCCCTGCGCAGCAACGCGCGCGCCAAGATGCGCAACCACCGCGACGGTTTCATCAAGATCTTCGCCCGCAAGGGCTCCGGCACCGTGATCGGCGGGGTGGTGGTGGGCCCGAACGCCTCCGAGCTCATCTTCGCGATCTCGATCGCCGTGACCCAGAAGCTGCACGTCGACGACATCGCCAGCACCTTCACCGTGTACCCGTCCCTGAGCGGCTCCATCTCCGAAGCGGCCCGGCGGCTCCACGTCCACATGTAGATGACGCACATAGAGTCATAGAGCGGGCCCGCCGCAATCCGGAGGCTGATGCCATGCAGAGTCCCCCAGGCGCTGGTTGAAGCCGCCGAGCGGGCCGCCGCGCGCTCTACCGCGCACAGCGCCGCGGCGGACGTCGCGGGGGAAGAAGAAACCTTCACCGGGTTCGGCGTCACCGGGGTTCCGTTCAGTTCAGGCTACGTACTGGCGTTGCGGCGCTTCGCCGCGTCGTCGATCGGGCCGGGGTACACCTCTGTCTGGATCCGCGACCCCGCCGGAGCGTGGTCGATGCATGGCACCGTGGCGCCAGGACTCTCCTGCCCCCGATACTTCGGCGCCGCCCTCGAATCGGCGTCGACCTCCCGCATTTCCCTTACGTGGAGCGGCAGCCACGCTTTCACGGTCGACGTCGACGTCGACGGCGGCGCTGCGCTGCACTGGCAGCTCACGCTGCGCTCCACGACGATCACCAGATTCATGACCGTGGTGTCCGGTGCCGTTCCGGACCGGCTGTGGCGCAGCCGGGCGTTCCTGCGCGCCATGGGTGCCGTTGCCGGACCGCTCCTGGGGGCGGGCCGCCTGGGCCTGACGGGCCTCGCCCCCAACGGTCAACGATTTGCCGTCCACCCCCGGCGCATGTGGTTCGTCGCGGACAGCCGGGCCGTGCTCAAGGGACGCGACTTGGGAGAACCCGCTGCCTTGCCGGTCCAGGACAGGTTGGGGGACTTCTGGATTCCCCGGCGCGGCATCCTGATGATGGGAACCGCGGTGTTCGAGCCGGGAGATTAAGCGCGGCGGTTGACCGGCGCCTGATGTTCTGCGTCCACTGGTCCGGGTCTACCCCCTGCGCCGCACACACGCGCGGGTGAACGCAGTGTAAATTCTCGCCGCCCAACAGGCATTCCTGTCCGCCGGCGGCCCTAGGATGAATCTCGTCATTCGCACTCATTCAAGGGGACTACATGAGTTATCCGCAGCAACCGAATGCATTTCCGCCCCAGACCGGAGAGACTCCGCTTTGGGCACCGCTCTATGGGGCTACCCTCACGCAGGCCGTCCAGCGATTCTTCAAGAAATACGCCATTTTCTCCGGCCGGGCCAGCCGCAGCGAGTACTGGTGGTGGGCCCTGGTGTCACTCATTGTCGGGATAGTCATCAACATCATCACGAGCACCGGCACGACGACTAATGCGTCAGGAACCGCCGTGACGGGACCGGGTGCCATTGTCGGCTTGATCCTTGCTGTCATTTGGGGGCTCGGGACAATCGTTCCGTCCCTGGCACTGCTGGCGCGGCGCCTCCACGACGTGAACCTGAGCGCCTGGCTGATCCTGCTGGTCCTGGTGCCGTTCCTGGGCGGCCTGGCGCTGTTGGTGATGACAATTCTGCCCTCCAACCCTGCCGGCCAGCGGTTCGACCAGCCATCCGGCTACTAGTGCGCTTCCGCTGAGCGAAGAATCCCTGGCCGGGAATCCGGGCAGGGATTCTTCGTTTTCGGCAGTCGGGTGCACCGCCTTGCGGGGGCTGCGGTTTCTCATCAACGTCGCAACACCTGACTGAGAAGGGTGCTGTTTTATGGGACGTTCGGCGCGTCGTTTGTGGAAAATGGGACCACCGGCTCCGCGCCATCCGCGGCGGGGAGCTCCCCGCATTTACCCGGCCTAAAACGGGTACGGCGCGATGTCCGGCCGCACGGTCAGCCACTGGATTTCCGTGAAGGATTCGATGTTGGCGTGATGGCCGCCGATCCGCGAGCCGTTGCCCGAGTTCTTGACCCCGCCAAAGGGCGAGTTGGCCTCGTCGGACACCGTCTGTTCGTTGATATGGATCTTTCCGGAGTCGAGCCGGTCGGCGATCGTCATGGCCATCCCGACGTCGCCGAGGATTCCTATCGAAAGCCCGTATTCATTGTCGTTGGCCAAGGCAACGGCCTCGTCCACGGTGGAGAACTTCATCACCGGGGCGACGGGGCCGAAGATCTCGTCCTTCCACGCCGGGCTGGCGAGGTCGAGGTCGGCGAGCACGGTGGGCTGGTAGAACCGGCCGTCATGGCTGCCGCCGGCGGCCAGGCGCGCGCCGCCCTGCACCGCGTCCTGAACGATCGTCTCCACCCGGTGGAGCTGCTTCTCGTCGATCACCGGGCCCAGCGCCACTGTTCCGCTCTTCGGGTCGCCTACCGGTAGATGGCGGGCCTTTTCCGCCAGGGCGCTGACGTAGTCCTCGTAGATGTCCTCGTGCACGATATGCCGGCCGGACGCCATGCAGATCTGACCCTGGTGCATGAAGGAGCCAAACGCGGCGGCGGAGACAGCTTTGGGGAGGTCGACGCCGGGCAGCACGATCAATGCGTTGTTCCCACCGAGTTCTAGGTGGGCACGCTTGAGCAGCCGGCCGGCCGCCTCGCCCACTTTGCGCCCTGCCGCCGTCGACCCCGTGAAGGCGATGACGCTGACCTCCGGTGCCTCTACGACGGCCGAGCCGATCTCGGCGCCGCCGGGCAGCAGGGAGAGCAGGCCGGGCGGAAGACCCGCCTCCTCGAACACCCGGACCAAGGTGACGCCACCACAGACCGCAGTGCGCGGGTCCGGTTTGAGCAGGACGGCGTTGCCAAGGGCCAGCGCCGGGGCGACTGCGCGGATGGAGAGGATCAGCGGGAAGTTGAAGGGTGCAATCACCGAAACGACGCCGACGGGCCGGCGCCGGGCGAAGGACCAGCGGCTCTCGTTTGAGGTCAGCACGTCGCCAGCCGGGAGTGAGGGCAGGGCGGAGGCGTCGTAGCATTCGTTGGCCGCGATGTGGGTTTCCAGCCCCGCTTTGGGCGGGATGCCGCCGGATTCGCGGACGATCCAGGCCTGGATTTCCGCCGAGTGTTCCTCCCAGAGTTGTCCCGCGCGGCGGAGCACGGCGGCGCGGTCTTCCGGGTTGCGGGCGGCCCAGTCCTTCTGCGCTTTCGCGGCCACCGCGGCGGCTTCGCGGACATCCTCCACGGAGGCCACGCCATAGCGGCCCAGCGTTTCTCCAGTGGCCGGTTCGACGGCGTCACCGGTCCCGCCGCGCCCGGGCCGCCAGCCGCTGAGGTAGATCCTGCCGTCCCAGAGGGCGGAGTCGAGCAGGGACATGTTGCGTCCTTTCATCGAGGGTTCTGCTTGTGTACCGGCCGGTCGAATCAGAACCGGACCGGGCCTTCGTCCATCTCATGTCGGTAGGCCGCCGCCGTCAAGAGTGCGGGCGTCAAGAGGGCCGTGCGTAGCCGCCCGCGGGACCTTCGGCCGTGGTGCGTCACAGCCGGGCGAGGTCAACTTGGCACATGGCCAAAATCTATGTCCCCTACGGAACCGTTGAAGGACAAACAGCAAAAATCGCGGATTACATCGGCGACGTGATCCGGGCGCTCGGGCACGAAGCAGAGACGGCGGACCTCAAACTTTCCGGAGATACCCTTCCGGGCGGCTACGACGGCGTGATCGTGGCGGCCTCGGTGCACGTGGGAAAGCACGAGGGGTACGTCACGGACTTCGTGAAGAAGAACCGCGGTGAGCTCGAGCGTTTGCCTTCCGCCCTCGTCTCAGTGAGCATGGCCGCGCAGGGGGACGAGCAGACCGCGGAGGGCTACGTGGAGAAGTTCGAGCAGGACACGGGGTGGCGGCCCGCGCACGTCGGACTGTTCGCCGGCGCCCTGCTCTATACCCACTACGGGTTCATCAAGAAGCACGTCATGAAGAAGATCGCCAAGGACAAAGGATCCCTCGACACGGACACATCCCGTGACTACGTGTACACCGAGTGGGACGGAGTCCGGCGCTTCACGGAGGACTTCCTGGCCCGGTTCGCCGAGCCGCCGGCCCAGCCGTCGGGCTCAGTCGTAGAGCTCAGGAGTAGGCGTACGGCGGAACCGTGTCGCCAGGGGTGAAGGGTTTGAACCACTGCTCGAAATCCAGACTTGCGGCGTCGTCCTCGAGAACGTCAAGGTTGTCGGAGTACAGCGCGTCACTGTCGGCATCCTCCAGCAGGACTTCCTCGACGTCGGCCCGCCAGTCCTCCGGAAGGTCCAGTTCGTAGATGTCCTCGGTGATTTCCGCCTGATCGAGCAGGCAGCGGACGGCTAGTTCCGCTGCAAGGCAGCCGGGGGCGGTCCAGCCCCGGACCAGCGACGCGGTGACGTCGGCCGCGACCACGATGAACTTCTGGGTGAACTTCGCGTCGTAGCTGGCGGCGAACTGTGGCGGCAGCGAGGACAGGACCGAGGTCCCGGCAATGTCGGCCGGCGTGAGAACATCCAGCGTGCTGAGCGTTCCGAGATCGCGGAACAACTGGTCGATCAGAATGCTGGACGAGTTCCACAGGAGTCCGGCCAGCAGGCGCGTCTGGCCCACGGCTTTGTGACGGTCAACCGGAGAAACGTCGGCCATCTCGGCCAGGTCCTCGGGATCAAACTGGAGCCGTTGCTCGGCCGTCATGTCGTCCGGGTGGGGGTCGAGCCCAAGCAGTTCCAGGCTCAGCCCGGTCAGCTTCCGGGCGTCGGCCAGCAGTTCTTCGGTGATGTCGTCGTCGTCGGCGCTCATGGCCCCGATGCTACCCGCCGTTTGCCCGCGGCCCGATTTGCGTTACGCGGCCGCCGGGTGGATGGTTCCCGACGTCGAACCCGCCCTGGCCATCCGGACGGACAGCAGATAGGCGATCCCGCAGGCCAGGGGAACCAAGCTGGCCGCGATCAGCGATCCGACCGCACCCGACCTTCCGATGATCGTGATCAACAGCGGCAACACCCCCAAGCCCACCAACAGCCAGCCGGCCAGTGCGGTAGCTTTCAGGCCAAGGATTGCGGCCGGGAACGCCAGCGCGAGAACGCTGACGGCGATGAGGGGGCCGTTGTCGTTGAGGAAGGCGCTCAGGGCAGCGGGGTCGAAGGCGAGCCACACGCACGCAGCGATGAAGGCCGAGGCGAGGGCGAGCAGCAGGGGAGCGGTTGCCGCCGGCCAGAACCAGGCCGAGACCGCGAGGATGAGCATCGGCACCACCCAGGCGAGCGTGATCAGCGTTCCGGTTGTTCCGCCCGGGTCCTGCATCGCGAAGCCGCCGATGAAGATTCCCCCGATGACGGTGAACGCCGCCATGACGGCCGCGCCGGTGCGCGTCAACGCGGCCGCCCGCCGTTGCGGATCCTTTTCGCGCGACATGACAACACCCATCACGACGGCGAACACAACGATCGCGCCGAGCGCCAAAATGACCGGGACGTTCATGGGATGCCTCCTGAGGCTGAACGGAACCTACGTTTATTGCATCCCCGCCCCTCGGCCGTGCCAAGGGGAGAAAGGCCCGCTCCGGGGGGCAGAGCGGTGCTGAGTGCACTGAACTCCGGGCTTCCCGATTATTGTTCAACCCAGATGGCGTGGGACAGCCGAACCGTATGTGGCGACTTGGCCTGCCCCGCAGTCCGGGGTGGCCGGACGCACTATACCGAGAGGGGAATGGGATGCACCTCGTCCGCAGGGTGACCCGTGCGTTCATGAATGCGCTTCACAGCATCCGCGGCTTTAATGTTCCTCTTCGGGGGAATGGTGACCGCCAGCTCCAAGTTACGGACTGTTGAACTCCTGCTGCCACCGTGCCTTATCCCACCTCTCCTGCAGCTTTCGGTCCATGGTCCATTTACTCTCCCATGTGTCGAAGTTGGCCTTGAAGGTGGGCACGTAGTAATTGGAGCCCTTGCGGTGGGTTCTCCTCTTGAGTCTCAGCAAGAGGCCGAGCAGGATCCACATTGCGATGAGAATTACGACCAGGAAGAATATTGTCTCCACGGGCAACCAGTCCTCGAAGGGGTTTAATGCCCCCAGTTTAATCCAAGTAGCGCCGGATAACGAAGCGTGCCGCTTCCCACCGGCAGTGCCACTGCCCGTACCGTTGTCGCACGAACAGGAGTTCTGTTCGCCGGTAGGGAAAACAGTCGAGACCTTCGTCCTTCTAAGCCCCCCAAGTGTCGCAAGCGTGCGTCTGACTGACAATGGCCGGACTCGGACTCGGACTCGGACTCGGACTTGCCCGACGTGCGGTTACAGCTGGCGGCAGGTTGGTGCACTGCGTTTCAACAAGGTCCGGGCTTCCCGGCATGTGTTCATTCTGTGAGGTGTGGAAGGCCGAGTGGCCTTAGCAGAGCGCAACCGGCCAGAGCCCTCACCGTTGGTCGGGGCCCTCCTCGGTAATGGCCAGCCCAGCTTGGAGTTCTCTTCGGGTGCGCGGGTCTTCCTTGCGCGCCGCCGTGCTTAAACCACGGGAGTAAGGCCTCTACCTCCTGGCGTCAAGCAAAGGCATAATGTCGCCATGTGGATCCCCGCCCTATTTCTAATCTTGGTCGTCATCGGGATACTGGTCACTTATTGGCAACTCACCCTGACAGGACTCTTCATCTGGGCGCTTGTGGCCTGGAAGAGGCACCACACAGCCGACACACGGTCGAGCTACCCCCGGAAGCCCGTCCAGACCCGGCCTGTGGCCAAGCAGGTCCAGACCCGCCCCAGACCCAAGCCTGTGCAGACCCGGCCTGAGCCCACGCACAGGTCCAAGCCTGCCCGCGAGATACCAGCGCTCGAATATCTGCCTAGGTGGACTGCGGACCGCCGGTTGGAAGCGGGCCTCGAGCATGCCCAGTGGCAGAGGAACTTCGATAACCCAGCGGGTTAGTACTCAGGCAACCGCCCCCTGAAAGTGGGCCTCGATGATGCTCTTGATGTCCTCGTGGCAGCCGCCGCAGCCCGTGCCGGCGCGGGTGGACGCCGATACCGAGGGCACCGTTCCGCAGCCCTCGGATACGGCAGTGGCAATGGCCGTTCCGCTGACACCGGCGCACCGGCAGACCGTCCGGGCAGGGTCGGCGGCACCAGGGGAAGCGACCTGGTCCGGGCCGTCCAGGCGCAGCAGCAGCGACCGGTCGGCGGGAAGTTCCGCGCCGCGTTCGAAGAGCTGCATCAGCTCGGCAGAGGTGCGCGGCATGCCCACGGCCACCAGCCCCTCCAGCACGCCGGCGCGGGTGGTCATCTTGACGTAGCGGCCGTGCTCGGGATCGGCCCACTGGGCGATCTGCAGCCGGACCCGGCCGTTCACGGCCCCGGCGCTCAAGGCTTCCTCGTCCCAGGGGTCTGCGGACACGTCCCCGGCCACGGCCATGTTCATGCCGCGGGCCTTGAGCACGATCACGCCCGGCAGTTCCGCCGGCAGGGACGGCAAAGCTTCGGCCTCCGCCTCGGCCCCGGACGCCAGCAGGGTCAGATAGTCGGCGAGCCATTCGGCCTGCCGCCAGCCCGGGCCGACCAAACCGGAGGGACCCCTCGCAGTCCGGCACTGAACGCACTCGGGGTCCGGGCAGCGGACCTCGGCACAGTCGCCGATCGCGAAGATGTGGGGCTCGTGATGGGCGCGGAGCTTGTGGTCCACCAGGATCCCGGCACCGGTGGAGAGCCCGCAGCCCTCCGCAAGATCCGTCCGCGGCCGGACACCACAGGAGAGGACCAGGAGGTCGCCGTCGATCGCGGAGCCGTCATCCAGCAACAAGGCGGAGAAGCCGCCGTCGGGCGCGTTGTGTTCGACGCCGACCGAGCGGGCGTTGCCGGCCACCCGCACGCCGCAGTTCCGCAGGGACGCTGCGAGCACAGCGCCACCGCCGCGGTCGATGTTCCGGCCCAAAGGATGCGGGCCATTGTGCACCACGGTCACCGTGGCGCCTTCCTCGGCCGCGGCGAGGGCCGTCTCCAGGCCCAGCACACCGCCGCCCAGGACCACGACGCGCTTGCCGCCCGCCACGGCAGAGTGCAGCACGGACGCGTCGCGAAGATCGCGCAGGGCGGTCACGCCCGGCGGCAGCACCGGCGCGGCCGGGTCCGGGTTGAGCCCGGTCAGGTTGGGGATGACCGGCCGTGAACCGGTGGCGAAGACGAGCCGCTCGTAGCCGGGGGAGGTGCCGTCGCTCAACAAGACCTGCTGCCGGGCGCGGTCCACGCGGCGGACGCGGACGCCCAGCCGGACATCGACGCCGTCGGCCACCAGTGCCGCCGCGTCCGCGAGGGCCAGTGCGGCCGGCGTCGTCCGGCCGACGCCAAGATCCGCCACCAGCACGCGGTTGTACGCCGCCTCGGACTCTTCGCCGACCACGGTCAGGTGTGCGATGCCGCTGCGCACGGCCGGCAGCAGCTCGTCGATCAGCCTCGCGGCGACGGGCCCGAAGCCCACCACCACAATCCGCTCAGTCATGAGGTCTCCTCTGCTTGAAGAAGGCGGGCCGAAACGCCGCTGTGCTTGCCGGCCAGGGCATCCGGGGAAGCTGCCGGGCGGATCCACACCTTGCTGGTCTTGAACTCGGGCATCCCGGAAATGGGGTCCGTGGCCGCCTCCGTGAGCCGGTTGGCGCTCTCGAGCTCCGGGAAGTGGAACGGCAGGAACACCGTCTCCGGCCGGATATCCGTGGTCAGCTCGGCCCGGCAACTGACCACGCCGCGTTCGTTGGAAATCGAGACGTAGTCGCCGTCGGCGATGCCCTGGGCGGCAGCCGCGGCGGGGTGGAGCTGGAGCCGCGCCTCCGGCTGGGCTTCGGCCAGGGCGGCCACCCGGCGGGTCTGCGCGCCGGACTGGTAGTGCTCCATCAGGCGGCCGGTAATGAGGGTCATCGGCGTGCCGGGACGATCGTCGCCGGCTCGGTCGGCCCGCTGGTCCACCCGGCGGTCCGCCGCGGACGCGAAGCCCGCAGAAGAAGAACGACGTCGGGGCGTCACCGGCGTGAACACGGCCCGGCCGCCCGCATGGGCAAAGGCGTCCAGGAAGAGCCGCGGCGTGCCCGCGCTCCCGGCGGGGTAGGGCCAGTAGGCGGCCTCGCCACGGTCCAGCATGGCGTAGTCGATCCCGGAGTAGTCGGCCAGGCCGCCGGAGGACGCGAGCCGGAGCTCCTCGAACACCGTTTCCGGATCCTCGCTGAAGGTGGAGGGCGCGTGCAGCATTTCGGCCAGCCGGGTCATGATCCACAGCTCGCTGCGGACACCGGGCGGGGGAGTGAGGGCCCGGCGGCGGCGGAGCACCCGGCCCTCGAGGTTGGTGAGGGTTCCTTCCTCCTCGGCCCACTGGGTCACCGGCAGGACCAGGTCCGCCTCGGCGGCGGTCTCGGAGAGGAAGAAGTCGCACACCATCAGGAAGTCCAGGCTGCGCAGGCCCGCGATC
Organism: Arthrobacter sp. I3; assembly: GCF_000520575.1. Classification (NCBI taxonomy): domain Bacteria; kingdom Bacillati; phylum Actinomycetota; class Actinomycetes; order Micrococcales; family Micrococcaceae; genus Arthrobacter; species Arthrobacter sp. I3. Next base: position 105,526 of record NZ_KI914976.1, on the reverse strand, counting down.
ACGGCATTCGCGTCCGGGGCGGAAACCGCCACGTTGGCGCCGTGCACGAAGAGGCACCGGACGCCGTCGGGCTGTCCCAGCGACTTGAGGAGTTCGACGGCGGGAAGGCCGGGGCCGGGAATCAGGGGTTCGGGCACGCCCCAGACCCTGGCCATGTGGGCGCGGGCGGCGGGATCGGTGATCTTCCGGTAGCCGGGGAGCTGGTCCGCCTTCTGGCCGTGTTCGCGGCCGCCCTGGCCGTTGCCCTGGCCGGTGAGCGTGCCGTAGCCGCTGCGCGCGGAGCCCGGCAGGCCCAGCAGGAGGGAGAGGTTAATGGCGGCCGTGGCGGTGTCAGTGCCGTCCACGTGCTGTTCGACGCCGCGGCCGGTGAGGATGTAGCTGCCGCCCTTGCCGGCGCCGTCGGCCAGCCGCCGGGCGGTTTCACGGATCAGCCCGGCGGGGACTCCAGTGATCGACTGGACCCGTTCGGGCCAGAAGCTGGCGACGCTGCGGACCGCGGCGTCATAGCCCGTGGTCCGGTCCGCGATGTATCCCGCGTCCGCGAGGCCCTCGTGGATCACCGCGTGGGAGATACCCAGGAGCAGGGCGAGGTCGGTGCCGGGCAGCGGCTGCAGGTGCAGCCCGCCGCCGTCGGAGGTGAAGGCGGCGGTGGCGGAGCGCCGGGGGTCGACGACGATCAGGCCGCCGGCGTCGCGCGCCCCCTGGAGGTGCTGGACGAAGGGCGGCATGGTCTCGGCAACGTTGGAGCCGAGCATCAGGATGGTGCTGGCGGTGTCGAGGTCCGCGAGCGGGAACGGGAGCCCGCGGTCCAGGCCGAAGGCGCGCATGCCTGCCGCGGCTGCCGAGGACATGCAGAACCGCCCGTTGTAGTCGATCCGTGAGGTGCCCAAAGCCAGCCTGGCGAACTTGCCCAGTTGGTAGGCCTTCTCATTGGTGAGGCCGCCGCCGCCAAACACGCCGACGGCGTCAGCCCCGTGCTCGAGGCGGGCCTGCTTTACGGCGGAGACGATCCGCATGAGGGCCTCGTCCCAGCTGACCGGGTGGTGGACGCCGTCGGCGCCCTTCAGCAGGGGCTCCGTGACGCGGCCCGGGTGGTCCAGCAACGAGGCCGAGGTCCAGCCCTTGCGGCACAGGCCGCCGCGGTTGGTGGGGAAGTCCCGTCCGGCGACTGTCAGGAGCGGCGCGGACGGTGGGGTAGTGGCGGGACCCGGTGCAGCGTCTACGGGGTCTGACCCCGGCTGGACAGCCGGGGTCAGAGCCGCTGGAGATCTGAGCGTCATGGCGCACTGCAGAGCGCAGTAAGGGCAGTGCGTGTCGGCGCTTTTGGTCATGTTAGACGTGTCCCATCGCATTTCGGTTGGCGTTGCGGATGTAGCAGAACCAGCAGACCACCAGCATCAGGACGTAGGCCCCCACGAATCCGTAGAACGCCGAGGTGTAGGAACCGCTGGCGGTGTTGGAGGCGTTGAGGACTTGGGGGATGATAAATCCGCCGTAGGCGCCGATGGCCGAAATCAGGCCGAGGGCTGAGGACGCGAGCCGCTGGGTGGTGTGCGTGCTGGCCCCGGAGCGGGCGGCCCGGCTGGAGGTGGCGAAGATGATCGGGATCATGCGGTAGGTGGCGCCGTTTCCGAAGCCGCTGGCGGTGAACAGGAGCAGGAACAGGAAGAGGAAGAGCCAGAAGTTCTTCAGCGGCAGGGTCCAGAGCATGGTGAGGGTCATGACGGCCATGGCGGCGAAGGCTGCGACGGTCATGCGGGCCCCGCCCATCCGGTCCGCCATGCGTCCGCCGTACGGGCGGGCCAGGGACCCGACCAGCGGGCCGAGGAAGGCCAGGGACAGGGCCACGGTGCCGACGGAGATGGAGGAGAATGCCGGGAAGTAGTCCTTGATGAGCTTGGGGAAGACGCCGGCGAAGCCGATGAAGGAACCGAAGGTGCCGATGTACAGCAGCGCCATGATCCACAGGTGCGGCTCTTTGATCGCGGCCAGCGAACCTGCCACGTCGCCCTTAGCGCTGGTGAGGTTGTTCATGTACTTCCAGGCACCGAAAGCCGCCAGCAGGATCAGCGGAACCCACATGAACCCTGCGACGGGCAGGTTCACGGTGCCGGCTGCCAGCAGGGTGATGGCGATCGGCACGGCCAGCTGTGCGACGGCGGCACCGAGGTTTCCGCCGGCGGCATTCAGGCCCAGGGCCCAGCCCTTTTCCCGTGCGGGGTAGAAGAAGGTGATGTTCGCCATCGAGCTGGCGAAGTTGCCGCCGCCGAAGCCGGCCAGCGCGGCCACGAACAGCATGACGCCGAACGGGGTGGCCGGGTTGGCGACGCACAGGCCCAGGCCGATCGTGGGGATCAGCAGCAACAGGGCGGACACGATGGTCCAGTTGCGGCCGCCGAAGCGGGGAACCATGAACGTGTAGGGGATCCGGAGCGTGGCGCCGACGAGGCTTGGCATGGAGATCAGCCAGAAGATCTCGTTGGTGGAGAACTTGAAGCCGGCGGAGGGAAGCTGGACCACCACGATCGACCACAGCTGCCAGACGACGAAGCCCAGGAACTCGGCGAAGATGGACCAGTTCAGGTTGCGCCGGGCGATCGAGCGGCCGGCCGACTCCCACTGCTCCTTGTTTTCCGCATCCCAGTTGGCGATCCAGCGGCCGGGCCGGTGGTCGAGGGTAAGGGTGCCGCCGGTACTGGCGGCGCCGACCTCTGCGGTGCCGATTTCGGCGGTGCGTTCAGCAGTCACTTGGGAGACCTCCTTGGGGGTGATGTCCTTCAAAGGTAGGGACGCCGCGTTTCCGGGACGGACGCGGTTTATTAACGCGCTGTGACTTTTGCCTATCGGGGCTTTTATGACGGTGTGAGAATAGGTGTGACGGCCACCACGTGAGACAACGACACGGAGTCCAAATAGCGGACTATTTGTCCATTGACTGGACGGTGGGAACTATTATCAGACGTATACGAATCCCTAGCCGGCGGCCCCGGGCATCGGGCTCTTGGGGAAATATCCGACCGGTCTTCATGAAAGCGTTACTACATGTCATCCACTGCCACCTCCGCGGAGCATGGGTCCACCAAGCAGGTGAATTCGCGCGGCCGCGTGATTGTCGCCAGCCTGATCGGTACCACCGTCGAGTTCTATGACTTCTACGTTTACGCCACCGCGGCCGTGCTCGTTTTCCCGAAGCTCTTCTTCCCCGGGCAGAACGAGACCACCCAGCTGCTGGCATCCTTCGCTGTGTTCGGCGTCGCGTTCATCGCCCGCCCGCTCGGCTCGGTCATCTTCGGCCACTTCGGTGACAAGTTCGGCCGCAAGGGCACGCTGGTGGCCTCCCTGCTGACCATGGGCATTGCCACCTTCCTGATCGGCTGCCTGCCGACGGCGAGCGTCCCGGGCTGGACCTTCCTGGCCCCGGCGCTCCTCGTGGTCCTGCGCTTCTGCCAGGGCCTGGCCCTCGGCGGCGAATGGAGTGGCGCGGCGCTGCTGGCCACCGAAAACGCCCCGTCGAACAAGCGCGCCATCTACGGCACGTTCCCGCAGCTGGGAGCCCCGATCGGCTTCATCATCGCCAACGTGATCTTCCTGGTCTTCAGCTACACCCTGACACCGGAAGCCTTCATGGAATGGGGCTGGCGGGTCCCGTTCCTGCTCAGTGCCGTCATGGTCATCATCGGTCTCTACGTGCGCCTCAAGCTGATCGAAACCCCGGCCTTCACCAAGGTCCTCGAATCCAACGAGGTTGCCAAGCTGCCGCTGGCACGGGTCTTCAAGACCAGCTGGCGCCCGCTGATCCTGGGCACGTTCATCATGCTCGCCACCTACGTGCTCTTCTACCTGATGACCACGTTCACGCTGACCTACGGCACCCGGGCGTCCAGTCTGGACACGGCGAAGGCCGCCGCCGAAAAGGCCGGCAAACCGATGACCGAGGCCGCTGCCGCTGCGTTCGTCCCGGGCCTGGGCTACAGCCGGAACGATTTCCTCTGGATGCTGATCGCCGGTGTCGTATTCTTCGGTATCTTCACGCTGGTCTCCGGCCCGCTGGCCGAGAAGTTCGGCCGCCGCAAGATGCTGATCGTTGTCACCTTCGGCATCCTCGCCTTCGGCCTGCTGTTCGTTCCGCTGTTCAGCGCCGGATTCGCCGGTGCCATGGCGCTGCTGATCATCGGCTTCTCGCTCATGGGCCTGACATTCGGTCCCATGGGTGCGCTCCTGCCGGAGTTGTTCCCGGGCAATGTCCGCTACACCGGCTCCGCCATCAGCTACAACGTCTCCAGCATCCTGGGCGCTGCCGTGGCTCCGTTCATCGCCGTCTGGCTCTGGGAACTGGCCGGTGGCAGCACCGTGCTGGTGGGTGTCTACCTCGCCGCCATGGCGGTGCTGACGCTGATCGCCCTGTTCGTGAGCAAGGAAACACGGGACCTCGACTACACCAACAACGTAGCCTGACGTCCGGCCCTCTTTCCTGACAGAAGAAGCCCGGCGTGTTCAT
>NZ_KI914976.1:100097-100928 GCF_000520575.1 Arthrobacter sp. I3 | reverse complement strand
GGGGCCGGGCTTCTGCGTTGCCCGGCTTCTTTGTTGGAGGGGCTCAGCTCGCGTAGCGCTCCACAAAGTTCCGCAGGATCTTCATCGGTTCTGTCGCAGTGAACTGCCGGGCGTCGTCCATGAGCATTTCGGCCGATTCCGGCGGGAAGTAGCCGGCATGGCGGTAGATATCGATCCTGGTGATTAGCCCTTCAGCATCGAGCTCGGGGTGGAACTGCGTGGCGTACAGGTTGGACTTGATTCGGAACATGTGCACCGGGCAAGCGGCCGAGCTGGCCAGCAGCACCGCATGGGAGGGCAGGACGGTGCAGGCTTCCTTATGGCCGGTGAACGCCGTAAAGCTCTCCGGCAGCCCGCGCAGGAGGGGATCCTGCAGACCCTCCGCCGTCAATTTGATGGTGACGCCGCCGAGCCCTTCACCGTACGTCCGGTCGATCACGGCGCCCTGGTGCAGTCCGAGGGTGCCGACGCCGTAGCAGGCGCCGAGGAACGGGAAGTCCTCGGCCACGATCCTGTCCAGCAGCCCGGCGAGTTCGCGCTCCACCCGGTGCTGGGTGGCGCTCTTGTGCTCGGCCGGATCGCTGGAAGTAAAGGGACTGCCGCCCACAATGACGCCCGAATAGTCGGACAACTCAAGCGCGGGCAACGGGGCGGCTTCCATCCGGATGCGTTGGAGCTGCTCGGGCTGGAGTCCGCAGTAGCGAAGGTAGGCGCGGTATTCGTCCTCGGCGGCGGTGTCTTCCGCGCGCGAGGCGAGGAGCAGGAATGGCTTCACACTCCAAGTCTCTACTGGCCGGTCGCGGACGCGCCAGAGGCGCGCCCGCGGCCGCC
>NZ_KI914976.1:94875-99997 GCF_000520575.1 Arthrobacter sp. I3 | reverse complement strand
ACGCGCCAGAGGCGCGCCCGCGGCCGCCAGCGGCGCCGGCCGTCCGCCGTCGCCGTACCGTGTGCCGCTTACTCTGCGGCGCCGTCCTCGATCATGGCAATGATGGCGCCGGCGGACACGGTCTCGCCGGCTGCCGCGGCGAGGCCGATGACGATCCCGGCGCGGTGTGCGGTGAGCGGCTGTTCCATCTTCATCGCCTCGAGCACGACGACGAGATCGCCCTCGGCGACCGTGTCACCCTCGGCGACGGCCACCTTCACGATGGTCCCCTGCATGGGGGAGGTCAGGGCGTTGCCGCTCGCGGCCGCGGGTGCGCCGCCACCGCGTGAGCGCTTCTTGGCCTTGGCCGGCTTGGCGCCTGCGGCGTTGCTGACGGAGCCCAGCGACGCCGGCAGCACGACTTCCAGGCGCTTGCCGCCGACCTCGACGACGACGCGCTGGCGGTCGCCGGCGTCGGCCGCTTCAGCCTCGGTGCCGGTCGGGGTCCAGGCCGGAATGTCATTGACGAAGGCCGTCTCGATCCAGCGGGTGTGGACCTTGAAGGGGCCTTCGGCCGGTGCGAAATCGGGATTGGAAACCACCGCGAGGTCGAACGGGATGACGGTGGGGATGCCCTCCACCACCATTTCCTCCAGTGCCCGCCGGGAGCGCTGCAGGGCCTGGGCGCGGGTGGCGCCGGTGACGATCAGCTTGGACAGCATGGAGTCGAAGTTGCCGCTGATGACATCGCCCTGCTCCACGCCGGAATCGACGCGGATACCGGGACCGGTGGGGTTTTTCAGTACCGTGATGGTGCCGGGGGCGGGCATGAAGTTCCGGCCCGGGTCCTCGCCGGTGATGCGGAATTCGATCGAGTGGCCGCGGACTTCCGGGTCGCCGTAGCCGAGTTCCTCGCCGCGGGCCAGCCGGAACTGTTCGCGGACGAGGTCGATCCCGGTGACTTCCTCGGAGACGCAGTGCTCCACCTGCAGGCGGGTGTTGACTTCGAGGAAGGAGATGGTGCCGTCCTGGCCGACGAGGAATTCGCAGGTGCCTGCGCCGAGGTAGCCGGCCTCCTTGAGGATGGCCTTGGAGGATTCGTAGAGCCGGCGGTTCTGTTCCTCGGTGAGGAACGGGGCCGGGGCTTCCTCGACGAGTTTCTGGTTCCGGCGCTGGAGCGAGCAGTCGCGGGTGGAGACCACCACGACGTTGCCGTGGGCGTCGGCCAGGCATTGGGTCTCGACGTGGCGCGGGGCGTCCAGGAAGCGCTCAATGAAGCACTCGCCGCGGCCGAAGGCGGCGGTGGCCTCGCGCACGGCGGATTCGAAGAGTTCGGGGATTTCTTCTCGGGTGCGGGCCACCTTGATGCCGCGTCCGCCGCCGCCGAAGGCCGCCTTGATGGCGACGGGCAGGCCGAACTTGTCCACGAAATCGAGGATTTCCTCGGCGGATTCGACCGGGTCGGCGGTGCCGGGGACCTGCGGGGCGCCGACCTTCTCGGCAATGTGGCGGGCCTGGACCTTGTCGCCCAGGGCAGAGATCGCTTCGGGGGAGGGGCCGATCCACGTAATGCCGGCATCGATCACCTTGGCGGCGAACTCGGCGTTCTCGGCCAGGAACCCGTACCCGGGGTGGATGGCGTCCGCGCCGGACTGGCGGGCGACGTCGATGATCTTGTCCATCACCAAGTAGGACTCCGCGGCGGTGTTGCCACCGAGCGCGTAGGCCTCGTCAGCGAGCCGGGCGTGCAGCGCGTCGCGATCGGGGTCCGCGTAGACAGCCACCGACGCGATGCCTTCATCGCGGGCGGCGCGGATGATGCGCACCGCAATTTCTCCGCGGTTGGCGATCAGCACCTTGGTCAGCCGGCGGATGCCCGCGGCTGTAGATGACTGTGTTGATCCCGGCACGGTGGGTGCGGACTGCTCCGAATTTGCTGACAAGGCGTCTCCTTCTTTCCTTCAGGGAGCCTAGCGCGGTTTTGAGGGTTCCGCCGATATTACTTGCGGATTCCGCGCGTATACGGCCCTTCCTTTGTAGGTTTGCCACAAAGGGCGGCGAATTGGCTCACTCCGCCACGCATTCCGTCGTTACTCGGCGCGGATGTCCGCCGGGTCCGCAGCCCCGCCGGTCCAGAGCTCGGTGATGCTCACATTTGCCTGGCCGAGCAGGGCGCGCAGGGTGGAGATGGAGAGCCCGACGACGGTGTGGGGATCGCCGTCGACCTTGCGGATGAACGCCCCGCCGTAGCCGTCGATCGTGAAGGAGCCGGCGCACTGGAGCGGCTCGCCGGTGGCGATGTAGGTTTCGATTTCCTCGGCGCTCATCTCCATGAAGTGCACCTCGGCCGAGGACACCGAGCCCAGGGTGGCGCCGGTGCCGCGCGCGGTGACGTCGCCGTCGTCGTCTTCTGAGTCTGTGTCTGTGTCGCGGCAGTCCACGAGCCAGTGGCCGGTGTGCAGGACGCCCATGCTGCCGCTCATGCGGAGCATACGCTCCCGGGCTACGTCGGCCGTGTAGGGCTTTCCGTGGGCCTCGCCGTCGAACTCGAAGACCGAGTCGCAGCCGATCACGATTGCGCCGTCCGCCTCGGGCAGCGAGGCGACGGCCTCTGCCTTGGCCCGGGCAAGCAACAGAGCCGTGTCATGCGGATCCGTCACGCCGTAGCGGGCCTGCACGGCGTCCTCGTCGACGTCCGAGACGAGGACCTCGTGGGCGATGCCGGCGTGGCTGAGCAGCTTGGTGCGGGCGGGGGACTGGGAGGCAAGAATGAGGCGGGTCACTGATCCAGCCTAATCCACCGCAGCACAGCAACACCGGGTCCCGGAAGGGCGCCTGGACGGGGCAGAAGACCCTGTTTGCGGCTACCTGACAGTGGTGGAGTTGAACCGGCATCCTAAAAAGAATCGAGCAGCTCATGTCTGGATGGCTCGTGGCAAGCGTTGGCATGGTTGGTGATGGAACATATTTTGGCTGGGACGGTTTCAGCATCCAATCCGGAAATCTGATCGTGATCGTCGTGATGATCATCTTGTTCATCCTGGCCCTGGTCCTGCCTTTTCCCGGAGGGAAGCGGCGGAAATGACTGCCCCTGCAACACCGGGACGCGGCGCGCAGGTCGATGAAACAGACGCCCGTACCTTGACCGGCAGGGCCCGCCGGTGGCTCCTGAGGAAGCTTCCGCCGGACAAACTTTTGCCCGAGGACCAGCCAAGCTTCGTGGCATCCTGGGCGTACGTATTCGGCATGGGGGCCATCGCGTCCCTGCTGTGGATCATCGTTTCCGGGATTGTGCTGGGACTGAACGGACCCCAGTGGTATCACGTGTCCTCGCTGGGGAGTTTCGTCAACAGCACGCATTTGTGGAGCGTGGAGTTCTTCTTCATCTTTATGGTGGTGCACCTGTGGCTGAAATTCTGGATGGCGGCCTGGCGCGGGGGCCGGGTTCTGACCTGGATCACCGGCGTGATCTCCTTCGTCGTTTCCATCGTGGCGGCCTTCACCGGGTATCTGCTCCAGACGAACTTCGACTCGCAGTGGATTGCCTTTGAAGCGAAGGATGCGCTGAACGCGGTCGGCGTAGGCGCTTGGTTCAATGTGGCCAACGTCGGTCAGCTCTTCACCTGGCACGTCACGCTGCTGCCCTTGGCCGTGGGCGCTGTGGTGGTCCTGCACGTCCTGCTGGTCCGGGTCCATGGCGTTGCACCTCCACTGGATGCCGCGGAGTCCGACGCCCAGCTGCTTCGCAACCGCCCGGAGGCCACCGAACCTCCGAAGGCCACCGAACCCAGGGGCACAGAATCCGGGGGTGCAGTGCAATGACCAGGAAAAACAGAAGTACCTCCTGGCGGAATGCGGACGACGTCGCCAGCCGGCCCTGGACGGGCAGCGTCCGCGAATATGACCTCATCAAAGAACTGATCATCGGCGTTGTGGTGGTCGGCGTGCTCGTGTTCGGTGTGTCCGCCATCTTCGGGTCCCCTGATGAGCCCAGCGTCAGCCTCAAGACGTGGGCCACGGCCGCCCCCGCGGATTTCGTTGGCACCGCCGCGAAAGAGCTTGCCGGCACCAGCGATACTGCCGGATACGGGCCGCCCTACAACTCGACCCCGGACGCGACGCAGAACATCGGCCCCGTGGACCTTCAAAGCCTTTCCGGCCTCCGCCTTCCGGTTGATACCGCCAATGACTTCGTGATCGCCCCGCTGGCGACGCTGCCGTCGCCGCCGGCAGAGCTGGCGAGCTGGACGGCCGCCACGGATCAGCAGCGCTCAGCCTGGGCAGCTGCCTATTCGGACGCCCTTGCCGCTGCGCCGGATAACGACCCGGCACAGGTGGGCGACGGCGACTATGGCCCGGTCCCTGCACTGACCGGAGCGTTGCTGGAGATGGCGCGCCAAGGCAGTTTGGACGGCGTGCTGCAGAACGGTGGAAACTTCTACAACATGGACTACACGCGCGGCCTCCTCTTTTTGGGCGACGGCGGCTACTTCCCGGATCTTGCGGCCAGCCAACACCTCTCCGGGGATCAGTGGGGCGTCATGAACGAAACCGGCGATACGCCTGGGCAGTCCTGGTTGTGGCTCTTCTCGCTCCTTTACCAAGTGGAACCGTTCAAGTCCGCGCCTAATGCCGATGCCCTCGTCGTCGTCACGATGTTCGTGCTGACGGCGTTGCTGGCCCTGCTGCCGTTCATCCCCGGACTACGGTCGCTGCCGCGGGTGATCCCCCTCCATCGCCTGATCTGGAAGGACTACTACCGCAACCGCTGAGTCCGCCAGTCATCCGTGACGCCTAGCTTCGGCTGAGGAGTACAGGCGCGTTATTGTCAGAGGTCCCTGAAACACTGGATTCATGGACGGCAATCAGGGGCCCGAAGTGGCTCCGGCGGGACACGGCGACGCCGGCTTCGGCCGCGCCGCGGGCGATGCCGCCGCCATTCCGGGCGCCGCAGAGGCGGCCTTGGCGGGCCGGCTGGCCGCTGTACCGCTGGGTTTAGGCTGTCCGCCCACGGACAGTGCCGGGATCATTGACCGGATCCGGGAACTGGAAGACAGGAAGTCCGCCGCGTCCGCGGAACAGGCCCGGCTCGCCGCGGCCTTCGACCTGCTCCAACGCCGCGAACAAGCCCGGCTCGGGGTCC
>NZ_KI914976.1:93649-94775 GCF_000520575.1 Arthrobacter sp. I3 | reverse complement strand
TGCGGCCTCGGCGGCCAGCCTGGCCTGCTGCCGCTTGCCTGCCGTTCCGGAGTCATCGAGCGCCGCGACGGCTTCGCTGATGGCGCCGTCGTACCAGAGCCGCCGGGCCCGGGCCTGCTTCACGTGCCGCGCTGTGCCTGCCTTAGCAAGGAGAATGTCCGCGACGTCCAGAAGGTTTGCTGCGAGGGCGACGTCGGCCAGCCTCCGTGCGCGTTCTCCTTGGACGGTACCGGCGGCGGCGATGCGGAGCCGCCGTTCGACGTCATCAGTGTCTCCCGCGGCCAGCGCCGCGAACAGGACGGTTGAGGACGTCGCGTCCTTCGGGGCCCAGCGGCCCACACGCTTCGCCAGGGGAAGCGCGGCGGCCGGCATTCTGCGGGAAAGTTGCAGGAACAGAATGACGGGATCATCCGTCAGGTGCTGACGGACCACGCTCTGGGCCAGCCGAATGTTGTTGACGAGCTGCATCATCGGCCGCGGCCGGTCTCGGCGAGGAGTTCGCTGATGATTTCCATGTAGCGGCCCGCGAGCTGCTCGTACTCGGCGTTCGCCTTGACCCATTGGCGGCTGTCGCCGTTGCGGACCAGGCGCCCCCGGTCCGCCTGCCGTTCCGGAGTCATCGAGCGCCGCGACGGCTTCGCTGATGGCGCCGTCGTACCAGAGCCGCCGGGCCCGGGCCTGCTTCACGTGCCGCGCTGTGCCTGCCTTAGCAAGGAGAATGTCCGCGACGTCCAGAAGGTTTGCTGCGAGGGCGACGTCGGCCAGCCTCCGTGCGCGTTCTCCTTGGACGGTACCGGCGGCGGCGATGCGGAGCCGCCGTTCGACGTCATCAGTGTCTCCCGCGGCCAGCGCCGCGAACAGGACGGTTGAGGACGTCGCGTCCTTCGGGGCCCAGCGGCCCACACGCTTCGCCAGGGGAAGCGCGGCGGCCGGCATTCTGCGGGAAAGTTGCAGGAACAGAATGACGGGATCATCCGTCAGGTGCTGACGGACCACGCTCTGGGCCAGCCGAATGTTGTTGACGAGCTGCATCATCGGCCGCGGCCGGTCTCGGCGAGGAGTTCGCTGATGATTTCCATGTAGCGGCCCGCGAGCTGCTCGTACTCGGCGTTCGCCTTGACCCATT
>NZ_KI914976.1:90988-93549 GCF_000520575.1 Arthrobacter sp. I3 | reverse complement strand
TCGCCGTTGCGGACCAGGCGCCCCCGGTCCGCAGCCAGTTCCCGCCACAGGGCGGCGAGTTCTTCCGGGTCGCTGGCCACGATGTCGCCGGCCTCGGCATCCGAGACAATTCTTGCGGCTTCTCCGCGCACCACAGCCGTGATGTGGCGGCCGATTGCCAGAACCTCATAGGTTTTGGACGGCACGGTGGTTTCGAAGGACTTCCAGTCGTCCCGCAAGGACACGATGCAGGTGTCGGCGGACGAGTAGCGTTCCAGCATGTCGTCGCCGGTCAGGGGCGGGTGGAAGGTCACGGGAGCCTTCAGCTCGCGTGCAAGCTTTTCCAGCGCCGGACGCTGCGTCCCGTGGCCCACCATGTGCAGGTGCATGGAGTCCCCCACGAGGGCACTCGCGCGGATGGCGACGTCCAGCTTTTGGCTCTCCCCGTGGTTGCCGAGATAGAGAGCTTCGAAGACTTCCCGTTCCGGCTCGGGCGGCCCGACGACGGGGATGGCATCCAGGTGCACGCCGTTGCTGACGGTCGCCACGTTCCGGACTCCGCGCGCACGCAGCGTTGCCGCGAAGCCCTCCGTCACGGTGACCACGAGGTCCGCGCGGTGCTGGACAAAATCCACCACATGTTCCACGACACTTTTCACGCTGCCCTGGACGAGGCGGGCGTCGCGGGCAAGATCCGGCCAAGCGTCGCGCATTTCCACGATCAGCGGTACCCGGCGCAACTTGGCCAGGACGTAGCCAGCGGCCAAGGACGGCAGGCCGGGCGCGGTGACAATGACGACGTCGGGCTTGCGGACCATCATCCCGGCCGGGACGGACAAAAATGCCGAATAACACTGGTCCATGAGCCGCGCGGCGCGGGAGTTGCCGTGGCGCAGGTACGGCACGTGGAGGATCTTTTCGGTGAACTGGCCATTGCGGAGCCGGAACGGCCTGCCGGCCATCCAGCGCGGGAGGGCCCGCCGGCCGAAGGGATAGTGCGCCACGGGAGTGACGACGTCGACGTCCCAGCCGGAGTGGGAGAACTCCTTGATCATGGCGGTCCAGCGCCGCTGCGGCGGGCTCTGTTCCGGCCAGTATGAGTGCGTGACCAGCGTGATCTGCAGACCGCCAGCCGGCGATTTGGGCGCAGTCGACTCCATAAGGACTTCAGCCTGCATGGGAATTAGGACTTACCAGTGCGCGGGACGCCCGTGGCTTTCTTGGAGCCGATGAAGCGGTAGTACACGAAGCCCAGTCCCAGCAGGACCAGCACGGTGATGGCCTGGACGGCCAGCGGGCTGCCGGTGGCGACGGCCACTGCCGCCTGGACCTCTGACTTCACCATGACGGGAGGGTCGGTAGGGGTGGCAATCACGGCGGGGGCTGTCGACGGCGCGGCTGTCGGGGTCGGCGTGGGGGTCGGCGTCTCCGACGGTGTTTCCTCGACGACGGGAGCCGGGTCAACGGGTGCAACGACGGCCGGGGTTTCCGCCACCGGAGCAGGGGTTTGGAGCGGCGCAACGGGCGGCTCGACTGGCGCAACCGGCACCACGGGAGGAACTACAGGTGCCGGGGCCGGGGCAGGGGCCACTGGCGGAGCCGGGGTGACGATGGGCGGTGCCGGAGTTTCTGCCGGCGGGGGCACGACGATCGGATCACTCGGCGCAGGCGGCGCCGGATCTGTCGCCGGGGCAGTCGGCCCGGGATCGACGGGCGTCGGAGAGGGCGAAACTGCCGGTGCCAAGGGGCCGGGAATGACCAAGTCATCGGCGCTTGCGGCTGTCGCCGTGCCCATGACTGAAGCGGCTAGGAGCAAAGCTCCCAGCCCGGTCCGTACGGATTTCTTTCGGCTGCACGACGTCATCGACAGTCCCTCCCCCACAGTGCGAGATTGAATCAGGTGTGCGTTATGCGACCAACGCTAACGTCATTGTCGGCAGAGCCCCACTGATGCACGAGGTCCCAGTCTACTCGAAGGTAAGAGTCAGGCTGTTTCACGTGATGTTACCCGCACTCCTGAACTCATAACCGTAGCGCCACGCGGTCCCAGCTAAGCTGGATGAATGCTCCGTTTCAGCCGCCAGGTTTCCGCGCGCCTTGCCACTACCGTGGTCGCCGCCGCGGCCGCCCTCGCCCTGACATCCTGCTCACCGGTCGTCGACGTCACGCCCGCCAAGGATGCCGCGAACGCGGCCTGCGCGCCGATGATGCTGGCCCTGCCGGACGCGATCGGCGATGCCAGGCTGCGGAAGACCAATGCCCAGGCCACGGCGGCCTGGGGCGATCCGTCCCAAGTGATCCTGCGCTGCGGCGTCAACGTTCCCGGCCCCACGACGGACCGCTGCGTCAGCGTCAACGACGTCGACTGGGTCATCAAGGAAGGCGATCCCGTGTGGACGCTGACCACGTTCGGCCGCGAACCGGCCACGGAGATCCTGATGGATCCGGACAAGATCAGTTCGGCCACCGTGCTGGCGGACCTCTCCGCCGCCGCGCTGAAGATCCCGGCAACCCGGAAATGTGTGGGTCAAGAGGACCTGCAGAACCTCCCCACCAGCAAGTAGGCCCGGGCAGGCGCGTCC
>NZ_KI914976.1:84225-90888 GCF_000520575.1 Arthrobacter sp. I3 | reverse complement strand
CCGCGCCTGCCCGGTTTTAGCGCAGCGCGGTTCTAGCGCAGGCCGGTCTTGCGGTGCAGGGCCAGGTGGATCAGCTCGTCAATCAGGTCGGCGTAGCCCAGCCCTGAGGCCTTCCACATCTGCGGGTACATGCTCTTGGGCGTAAACCCGGGCATGGTGTTGATCTCGTTGATGATCAGTTCGCCATCAGGGGTGTAGAAGAAGTCAACCCGGCTTAGTCCCTCGCCGCCGACGGCGTCGAAAGCGACCGCGGCCAGTTCCCGGACACGGGCGATCGCTTCCTCGGGGAGGTCGGCGGGGCAGCTGAGGGCCGCGGCGTCGTCCACATATTTGGCGTTGAAGTCATAGAATTCATGGCCGCCGCCCGCGACGGAAATCTCGCCCGGCATGGACGTCCGGGGAGCATCGGTCCCCCGGCCCTCCAGCACGGCACATTCGATCTCGCGGCCCGGGATGCCGGCCTCGATGACCAGCTTGGGGTCGTGCTCGCGGGCGATCTCTATGGCGGCGTCGAGGCCCTCGAGGGAGTCCACCTTGGAGATGCCCATGGAAGACCCTGCCCGGGCGGGCTTGACGAATACCGGGAAGCCTAGCTGGTCCACGCGTTTGCGGACGGTCTCGGGATCGTTCCGCCATTGCCGGTCAGTCACGGCGATGTAGGGTCCCACGTGGAGCCCGGCCGATTCAAAGACCACCTTCATGAAGTGTTTGTCCATGCCGACGGCGGACGCGAGCACGCCCGCGCCCACGTAGCGGGTGTCGGACAGTTCCAGGAGGCCCTGGATGGTTCCGTCTTCGCCGAAAGGCCCGTGCAGCAGCGGGAAGACGACGTCGACGGCTCCCAGCTCCTGCGGGACGGTGTTCGGGGCTGCGACGATCAGCTGGTGCTCGCCGCCGATCTCGGCCAGGGTGACGGTCTGCGCTGAGGGGGCCACCTCGGGCAGCGACGAGGCGGAGAGCGACCACTCGTCTGTTCCGCCGGAGGCCAAAACCCACTGGCCGGTCTTGGCGATTCCGATCGGGATGACGTCGTATTTGTCCCTGTCGATGGCTCCCAGGACGCCGGCGGCTGTCACGCAGCTGACGGCGTGCTCGCTGGAACGGCCGCCGAACAGCACCGCCACGCGGGGCTTGGACTGGCCCGTACGGTCTTCTGTGATCATGTTCTTCTCTGACACTCTCAGTAATCGCCTTCGGGTTTCAGGTCCCGGGACAGCAGCAGCGGCCCCAGTTCGTCGACGGACAGTTTTCCGGCAAGGACCGCGACGACGGCGGCCGTGATCGGCATATCGACGCCGAGCTTTCCGGCGAGTTCGTGGACCGCCTGGCTGGATTTGATGCCTTCGGCCGTTTGCTTCATTTCGGCGGTGACCTGCTCGAGGGTCAGCCCCTTGCCAAGCAGCCTGCCGGCCGTGTGGTTTCGGGACAGGGGCGAGGAACAGGTGGCTACCAGGTCACCCAGTCCGGCAAGCCCAGCCATGGTCCGGGCTTCGCCGCCCAGGGCGAGTGTCAGCCGGGAGGTCTCCGCCAAGCCGCGGGTGATGACCGAGGCCTTGGTGTTGTCGCCCATCTGCTTGCCTTCACAAATGCCGACGGCCAGGGCAATGACGTTTTTGACGATCCCGCCGATTTCGACGCCGACCACATCGTTGGTGGTGTATGGGCGGAAATAGGGCGCGGTGCAGGTGCGCGCGATCCAACCGGCAGTGACCGGTTCCGTGCAGGCGACGACGGATGCCGTTGGTTCTTCCCGGGCGATCTCCATGGCCAGGTTGGGGCCGGATACCACGGCAACCCGGTCCGCCGGCAGGTCCAGCTCCGTGCAGATGACCTCGCTCATGCGGGCGTCGGTGTGGAGCTCGAGGCCCTTCATCAGGGACACCACGACGGCCCCAGGCGCCAGATGCTCCTTCCAGGCCTGCAGTTGCGGCCGCAGGGTTTGTGCCGGCACGGCCAGGATGACCAGCTCCGCGCCCGCCAGGACCTCGGAAACGTCCTTCGACGCTGTGATGCAGGACGGCAGCGTGATGCCCTTCAGATACTGCTCGTTGCGGTGCAGGGTGTTGATCTGGTCCACGACTTCGGGACGCCGGCCCCAGAGGCGGATGTTTCGTTCGACCCCGGAGGCGGTGGCCGCGTCAGCAACAACCTTGGCGAAGGTGGTACCCCAAGAACCTGCCCCCAGAACGGCCACTGTGGTGGCGGACCCGGATTCGCGGGCTGCCGACGTCCCTAGATCTGTCGTCACGTTGTGACGTCCGGGTCTATACGGCCGTGGGTTGGCTGGTTGTGCGCCGCCGGGTTCCAGCGTTGCGCGGGCGGTTGTTCTCCACGCAGTCCTGCCAGGAGGCCGGTGATGGCGTCCATGATGGCATTCGTGGCTGCGTCGAGCGTCGCCTTGTCCAGCGGGTGGCCCTCAAACGCGCTCAGGTCCACGGGATCCCCGACCACCAGGCGGGAGGTCTTGCGGGGGAAAATGTAGAAACGTTTCGCATACCGCGGGAAGACCTCTTGGGCACCCCAGTGGGCGATGGGCACCACGGGAATGCCGCTCTCCAGTGCCATCCGCGCTGCACCGGTGTGCCCTTTCATCGGCCAGAGTGCCGGGTCCCGGGTCAGGGTTCCCTCTGGGTAGATGATGATCGCCCCGCCTTCGTTCACGATCTCTTTGGCGAGTTGCAGCGAACGGTTCGCCCCCGTCGTCGAACGTTCCACCGGGATCTGCTTGGTGGACCGCAGGACGGCGCCAAGGACCGGCACCTTGAAAAGGCCGGCCTTGGCGAGGAAATGCGGCATCCGTTTCTGGTTGTAGAGCATGTGCCCCACCACCAGCGGGTCGATTTCCGTGCAGTGGTTGGGCGCGGCGATGAAGCCCCCGGCGGGGAGCTTTTCGAGGCCTTCCCACCTCTTTCCCATGAGGAGGTTCATCACGGGCCGGATGATCCCGGCGACTGTCACGAACGTGACGTGGCTCTTGGCCGATTCCTTCACGGGACCCCCGCTACTTGGCCGAGGTGATGTCGAAATCGGCGCCGAGGCCCGCGAGCTTCTCGGTAAAGCGCTCGTAGCCGCGGTTGATGATGTCGATTCCCGTGACGCGGGAGGTGCCGGTGGCGGCCAGGGCGGCAATGAGGTGGCTGAATCCGCCGCGCAGGTCCGGGACGTCGATGTCGGTGCCCTTGAGCTGCGCCGGACCGGAGATGACGGCGGAGTGCAGGAAGTTGCGCTGGCCGAAGCGGCACGGCACGCTGCCGAGGCACTCGCGGTGGACCTGGATATTGGCGCCCATGCGGATCAGTGCATCGGTGAAGCCGAACCGGTTCTCGTACACGGTCTCGTGGACAATCGAAACGCCCTCGGCCTGGGTCAGGGCGACGATGAGCGGCTGCTGCCAGTCCGTCATGAATCCGGGGTGCACGTCTGTTTCGAGGACCAGGGGGTTGAGCTTGCCGCCGCGGTGGTAGAAGCGGATGCCGTCGTCGCCGATGTCCATGCCGCCGCCGACCTTGCGGTACGTGTTCAGGAAGGTCATCATGTCCCGCTGGGTGGCGCCTTCGACAAAGATGTCGCCGCGGGTGACCAAGGCCGCGGAAGCCCAGGAGGCGGACTCGTTGCGGTCCGAGAGGGCGCGGTGATTGTAGCCGCCGAGGTCACGGACGCCCTCGATGCGGATGGTGCGGTCAGTCTGGACGCTGATGATGGCGCCCATCTTCTGCAGCACCGCGATGAGGTCCACGATTTCCGGTTCGGTAGCCGCCCCGGAGAGTTCGGTGATGCCTTCTGCGCGCGTGGCGCTCAGCAGGACCTGCTCAGTGGCGCCCACGGACGGGTAGGGCAGCGCAATCTTGGCGCCCTTGAGCCCGTTGGGCGCGGAGATGTGGATGCCGCCGGGGCGCTTTTCCACGACGGCGCCGAACTGGCGCAGGACATTGAGGTGGTAATCGATCGGACGGTCGCCGATCTTGCAGCCACCCAGGTCCGGGATAAAGGCCTCGCCGATGGCGTGGATCAGCGGCCCGCACAGCAGGATCGGAATGCGCGAATCGCCGGCGTGGGCGTCGATGGCCGTGCTGGAAGCCGTCTTGGCGCCCTTCGGGTCAAGCGTCAGATCGCCGGTCACGGGATCCTTGTCGACCCTGACGCCGTGGAGCTGAAGCAGGCTCGTGACAACCTCAACGTCCTTAATTTCAGGCACGTTGCGCAACACCGATGGCTCATTGCCCAAAAGGGCGGCAACCATGGCCTTGGGGACAAGATTCTTGGCCCCGCGAACGGTGACGCGGCCAGTTAGCGGGACGCCTCCGCGGATTGTCAGAACACTACTCATATACCGGTTTCCTCACGACTACTCGCCCCCAAATCCTTACAAAGGCTCCAGCTAAGCATAGGAGCATCCGTTACCGATCTGAAATACGGAGCGGTTCCAGGGGCCCCGTGTTGGTCCTTTCGGCACGGATGCGGCGGCGCTTTCGGGCCTGCGGACGTTGCATCGGGTGAGCGTTGAGGGTTTGCCCGTTGAAACGAGGACCGGACCGACTCCTGCGAAAAGGAGAACCCTTCGAATACGATCGTGTGATGCCTCGCCTTATCGCTCCGGACGTCAGTTATCACGCCTCCTGGCTGGAGGGATCCGCCGAATTTGACGGCGCCCACCGGGACGGCGCGGGCGCGGAGGACTGGCCACTGGAAGAACTCAAAGATGACCAGTCGTTCCTCCGCTTCGTCGATGCCCTCGTCAACGATGCCAGGCCGGAGAGCCCGAGGAAACCAGGGTACGTTCCCTGCACGTACCTGTGGATCGTGGACGGTGACACCTTCCTTGGCTCACTGGCCATCCGGCACGAGCTGAACGATTTCCTCCTCAACCAGGGTGGGCACATCGGCTACAGCGTGAGGCCCTCCGCCCGGCGCCGCGGCCACGCAGCTGCCGCTTTGACCAACGCCCTGCCAATTGCAAGGGAGCTGGGCATCGCCCGGATTCTCCTCACTTGCGATGAAGATAACGCCGGTTCAAGGGCCACAATCGAAAAGAACGGTGGCATCTACGAAGACAGCCGCAACAGCAAACGCCGCTACTGGATCGGGCCCGCCTAACCGGAAGCTCAAGTAGAAGGAACGGATCCCGGCGCCCGCGGCGTTCGGTACACAGGAGTTCGACGAGCACCCAGTGACGGTCCAGCTCAGTCCCAGGCACCGTTCGGCGGTCTGCTCAGGGGTCGGATTTGCGCGTAGATTGTTCACATCCGCTGAGGGCCCGCATATCAGCGAAACGACGTGGACAAGGATCCGGATGGGCCGGCCGTACCGCATTGACACTCACCAGCACATCGTTCCGCCCGGGTATGCGCGCTGGATGCTTGAAAAGGGCATCCGCCCCGGCGGCGTTGGCCTGCCGTCGTGGTCCGAACGCTCAGCGTTGAAGTTCATGGACAGGCACGACGTGCAGACCGGCATCTTGTCCCTGTCCACTCCCGGCGTGTACTTCGGGGACGCCGCGGAGGCACGGCGGCGGGCGCGGGAGATCAACGAATACAGTGCAGAGGTGGTCGCTGCCCGGCCTGAGCGGTTCGGGTTCTTCGCGACGCTCACGCTGCCGGACGTGCAAGGCGCCCTGGCGGAGGCCCAGTACGCCCTGGACACCCTGCTCGCGGACGGGATCGTATTGCTGGCCAACAACGCCGGCCGCTATCTGGGCGATCCTGGCTTTGAGCCTCTGCTGGAGTTCCTGCACCACCGCCGGGCCGTAGTGTTCGTCCACCCCGCTGAACTGCCCGGTCCGGCGGTGCCGGGCATACCCGCCTTTGCCGCAGATTTCATGCTCGACACGACCCGCACCGCTATCAGCCTGATCCTGTCCGGTGCGATGGAAAAGTTCTCGGGAATCAGGTTCATCCTGGCCCACGCGGGCGGCTTCGTGCCTTACATCGCCTACAGGATCCTGCTGACGATGCTCAACGATAAGGACCTGGCCCTCAGTGCACTGGCGGCGCTGGGAGATAAGAAGCAGTCCATCTTGCGGCGGTTTTATTACGACGTGGCCCTATCCGCCAGCCCGGCGGCCCTGCCCAGCCTGCTCGAGGTAGCTGACCCGGGCCGCATCACATACGGAACTGACTTCCCGTTCGCACCCTCTGCGGCGATCGATTTCCTGAATATGGAGTATGAGAATTATCCGCTGGACCCCTCCGTGCGCACAGCGATAGACCGCGGCAATTCCGAGGCGCTTTTTCCCCGGCTCAGGCCTGCGCAGACTTAGTTCATATATTGTGCGTGTTGCGCCCCCTGGCAGGCGGGGTTCGGTGGAGGACGGTTGAGTCTTTGGAGCGGGCACGTACGATCCGCAGGAAAGAATCTGATTGTCAGAGGTCCCTGAAACACTGAATTCGTGGACGGCAATCACGGGCCCGAAGTGGCTCCGGCAGGACACGGCGACGCCGGCTTCGGCCGCGCCGCGGGCGATGCCGCCGCCATTCCGGGCACCGCAGAGGCGGCCTTGAGGGGCCGGCTGGCCGCCGGACCGCTGGGCTTAGGCTGTCCGCCCACGGACAGTGCCGGGATCATTGACCGGATCCGGGAACTGGAAGACTGGAAGTCCGCCGCGTCCGCGGAACAGGCCCGGCTCGCCGTGGCCTTCGACCTGCTCCAACGCCGCGAACAAGCCCG
>NZ_KI914976.1:80906-84125 GCF_000520575.1 Arthrobacter sp. I3 | reverse complement strand
TGATCACCGAGATGCCTCACACCCTCGCCGCCCTGGAAACCGGGCAGCTCAACGAATGGCGCGCCACCCTGCTGGTCCGCGAAACCGCCTGCCTGACCCCGGCCGACCGGGCCGCCGTCGACGAGGAATTGGCGCCCAACGCCGGGACGTTCGCCGGGGCCGGTGACCGGACCCTGGCCGCCGCGGCCCGCACCGCCGCGTACCGGCGCGACCCCCGCTCCGTTACCCAGCGCGCCGCGCACGCCGCCACCGAGCGGCACGTCAGCCTCCGCCCGGCCCCGGACACCATGTGCCACCTCACCGCCCTGCTGCCCGTGACCGCCGGCGTCGCCGTCTACAAGGCGCTGAGCGGGCACGCCGACACCCTCCGCGCCGCCGGGGACCCGAGGGGCCGCGGGCAACTCATGGCCGATGCCCTGGTCGAACGCACCACCGGGACCCCCGGCGGGATCAGCGGGGTAGAGATCCAGCTCGTCATCACCGACCGCACCCTCTTCCAGGCCGGCGCCGAACCAGCCCGGCTCCCCGGTTACGGCACGGTCCCCGCCGGCTGGGCCCGGGAACGCATCGGCGCCGGGACGGACGCCAAGGACCGGGACTTCAAGACCTGGCTCCGCCTCTGGCTCCGGCGGCTCTACACCCACGAGCTCGTGGGGATGGACTCCCGGGCCCGGCTCTTCCCGCCCGGGCACCGCCGCTTCATCCAAACCAGAGACGACACCTGCCGAACCCCCTACTGCGACGCGCCCATCCGCCACATGGACCACATCATTCCCTGGCACACCGGCGGAGAAACAACCAGCACCAACGCCGCCGGCCTCTGCGAAGCCTGCAACCACACCAAAGAAACCCCCGGTTGGAAAGCCCGCCCCGCACCCGGTCCCCGCCACACGCTCAAGCTGACGACACCGACAGGCCACAGCTACCACTCCACCGCGCCGCCCCTGCCGGGGACACCGCTTCGCCCACCAGCCACATACCAGCCAGGCTCCGAGCCGGGTTCCCGCCAGCTTCACCTGATCCGGGTTCGGGCGAAGGCTCTCAAGAGCCGCAAACGCGCTGCCGTCGCGGCGGCCTAAGCGCGCTGAGGGCCGGACAAGACGCGAGCACCGCACAAACACGAGTGCCGCCGTCGAGTCTTACAACTCGACGGCGGCACGTCATTGCCAGGCACATCACTGGGCTCCGGCCCTCGGCCCGGGGAGACTCAGGTCTGGAACTCTACGACAACCGGGCGGGCAGCGTCTTGGGCTTGAAGGAAGGCCGGGTGGCCTCGTACGCGGTGATGTCGGGTTCGTGCTTCAGGGTCAGCCCGATGTCGTCCAGGCCCTCGAGGAGGCGCCACCGCGTGTAGTCGTCAATCTCGAACGGCGCCACAATGTTGCCGCACTGCACGGTCTTGGACACGAGGTCCACCGTCACCTCGGTGCCCGGGGCGTTTTCGAGTTCTTTCCAAATGAGCTCGATGTCATCCTGGGCGACTTCGGCGGCGAGCAGGCCCTGCTTGCCGGAGTTGCCCCGGAAGATGTCGGCAAAGCGGGAGGACAGGACCGTCTTGAAGCCGAAGTCCTTCAGCGCCCAGACGGCGTGCTCGCGGGAGGAACCGGTGCCAAAGTCGGGACCCGCCACCAGAACGGATCCTGCATTGAACGGCGCCTGGTTCAGGATGAAGGACGGGTCCTTACGCCACGCGGCGAAGAGCGCGTCCTCAAAGCCGGTGCGCGTGATGCGCTTGAGGTACACGGCGGGGATGATCTGGTCCGTGTCGACGTTGCTCTGGCGCAGCGGGACACCGATTCCGGTGTGAGTGGTGAACTTTTCCATGGCGGATCCTTCGGGACTGTGTGGATCGAAACTGTATGGATCGAGGCTGTGTGGAGCGAGGCTTCGGATCTGGGCGGGAAGTGCGCGGCGGAGACTACGCGGCGCCGACTCGGACCGCCGCGGACTCCGGAGCAGGGTCCAGATCCGACGGCGAACTCAGGGTGCCTCGGACCGCCGTCGCCGCAGCGACCACGGGCGAGACGAGGTGGGTGCGGCCGCCCTTGCCCTGGCGCCCCTCGAAGTTCCGGTTGGAAGTGGAGGCGCAGCGCTCCCCCACCTCCAGCTGGTCCGGGTTCATGCCCAGGCACATGGAGCAGCCGGCGAAGCGCCACTCGGCCCCGAAGTCCTTGAAGACCTTGTCCAGGCCCTCAGCCTCAGCCTCAAGCCGGACGCGGGCGGAGCCGGGCACCACCAGCATGCGCACGGCCGGGTCCTTGGTCCGGCCCCGGATGATGTCGGCGGCGGCCCGGAGGTCCTCCATCCGGGAGTTCGTGCAGGAGCCCAGGAACACCGTGTCCACCCGGATGTCCTTCATCGGGGTGCCGGCCTCAAGCCCCATGTACTGCAGGGCGCGTTCGGCGGCGGCCTTGGCGTTCTCATCGCCGAAGTCATCGGGCGAGGGCACCTTTGCGGACAGCGACACGCCCTGGCCCGGATTGGTTCCCCACGTCACGAACGGTTCCAGGGTGTCGGCGTCGAGGTCCACCTCGACGTCGAACGCTGCGTCGTCGTCGGTGTGCAGCGTGTTCCAGTATTCGACGGCGGCATCCCAGTCGGCGCCCTCGGGCGCATGCGGGCGGCCGTGCATGTAGTCGTACGTGGTCTGGTCCGGAGCCACCAGCCCGGCGCGGGCGCCGGCCTCGATGGACATGTTGCAGATGGTCATCCGGGCTTCCATGGACAGCGCACGGATGGCGGAGCCGCGGTATTCGAGCACGTAGCCCTGCCCGCCGCCGGTGCCGATCTTGGCGATGACGGCCAGGATGATGTCCTTGGCGCTCACGCCGGGGCGCAGCGTGCCCTCAACATTGATCGCCATGGTCTTGAACGGCTTCAGGGACAGCGTCTGGGTGGCCATGACGTGCTCCACCTCGGAGGTGCCGATGCCCATGGCGAGCGCTCCGAAGGCGCCGTGGGTTGAGGTGTGCGAGTCGCCGCAGACCACGGTCATGCCGGGCTGCGTGAGGCCCAGCTGGGGGCCCACCACGTGCACGATTCCCTGCTCGGCGTCGCCGAGGGAGTGCAGGCGGACGCCAAACTCCTGGCAGTTGTTGCGCAGGGTCTGGATCTGGGTCCGGCTGGTGAGATCGGCAATTGGCTTGTCGATATCCAGCGTGGGAGTGTTGTGGTCCTCGGTGGCGATGGTGAGGTCCGGCCGGCGCAGCTT
Organism: Arthrobacter sp. I3; assembly: GCF_000520575.1. Taxonomy (NCBI): domain Bacteria; kingdom Bacillati; phylum Actinomycetota; class Actinomycetes; order Micrococcales; family Micrococcaceae; genus Arthrobacter; species Arthrobacter sp. I3. The sequence continues at coordinate 80,914 of NZ_KI914976.1, read as the reverse complement.
GCGGCCGC
>NZ_KI914976.1:78490-80806 GCF_000520575.1 Arthrobacter sp. I3 | reverse complement strand
TTCGAAGGCCTGCGGCGACGTCACCTCGTGCACCAGGTGGAGGTCGATGAAGAGGAGATCCGGCTGGGCGTTGGCTCCTTCGCCGTCCCCCTTGCGCACAACGTGCGCGTCCCAGACCTTCTCGGCCAGTGTCTTTGCCACGGCCTGCTCCCTTCACTGCGGTAAGTATTGTGCGTTCCGACGGACTATCTCTTCCACTGAACCAGCACAGCCAAGTAATACGCCAGCGCGTTGACTTGCATCTCAGATAATGAGACGTCAATATCATTACATGGACAATTCTAGTGGAGTCGGTGTCATCGATAAAGCGGCCCATGTGCTTGACGCACTTGAGGCCGGCCCCACCACCCTGGCGCAGCTGGTGGCGGCCACGGGACTGGCCCGGCCCACCGTGCACCGGCTGGCTCTCGCCCTGGTGCACCACAGGCTCGTGAGCCGCGATATCCAGGGCCGCTTCGTGCTCGGGAGCCGCCTGGTGGAACTGGCCTCCGCCGCCGGCGAGGACCGCCTCATCGCCTCCGCCGGCCCCGTGCTCATGCAGCTGCGCGACGCCACCGGCGAAAGCGCCCAGATCTTCCGCCGCCAGGGTGACTGGCGCGTCTGCGTGGCCTCCGCCGAACGCCCGATCGGGCTGCGCGACACCATCCCCGTCGGCACCCAGCTGTCCATGAAGGCCGGCTCCGCCGCCCAGGTGCTGCTGGCGTGGGAGGACCACGACCGCCTCCTGGAAGGCCTCCAGTCCGCCCGCTTCACCCCCACCGTCCTGGCCGGAGTACGACGCCGGGGCTGGGGCCAGAGCCTCGGCGAACGCGAGCCCGGTGTCGCCTCCGTTTCGGCCCCCGTCCGCGGGCCGTCCGGCCGCGTGATTGCCGCGGTGTCCATCTCCGGCCCGATCGAGCGCCTGACCCGCCAGCCGGGGCGCCTGCACGCCGAAGTGGTCTGCAACGCCGGCCGTGTCCTGACGGAAGCGCTGCGCAAGACCAACGACTAAGTATGCTGTGCCCATGAACAGCTATGCGGTCTTCCTGCGGGGCATCAACGTGGGCGGCATCAATATCAAGATGGCCGATCTCAAGAACGCCCTGAAGTCCCGGCCATTTTCGGGTGTCGTGACCCTGTTGGCCAGCGGCAACGTCGTGCTGGCCAGCGAGCTGGATCCGGCCGGCGTCAAAAAGGAATTCGAGGCGTGCCTGCGGGAAACCTTCGGCTACGACGCCTGGGTGGTTGTGCTCACCGCGGGCCGTGTGGCAGCCCTGGTCGACGCGTGCCCCTACCCGGCCGACGACGCGTCCACCCATACGTACCTGACGCTCGCCTCTGATGAAGAGGTCCTCTCGGAGCTGCTCGAGGCAGGCAGGGCCTTGGACAGGGCCGAGCTCACCCGGCTGGGCCCGGAAGCCCTGGCCTGGCTCGCCCCCGCCGGCGGCACTCTGGACAGCCCTTTCAGCAAGCTCTCCTCGAAGGCGAAGTACAAGACTGCCACCACCACACGCAACCTCCGCACCATGATCAAGGTCCGCGACGCCGCGGCCGGGATTTAGGCAGGCCGCATCCGGCCGGCCGCGCACGGACGGCTCACTGCCGACCCGCGGCGGCCTTCAGCGTGGCAGTGAACTTCGCCAGGCGGCTGACCTCACGTTCCACGGGCGCCACGACGAGTTCCCCCGCGACGGCGGCGACGGCGGCTGTCAGTCGCTTCCGTGCCACGGCACTGCGTGACGCTGCCGCGGCTCCGGAGATGAACCGCGCCCCAATCGCCAGGACGATGCCCAGCAGCACTCCCCCGGCGATCATCACGGTAGGAACCGGCCAGCCCTGGACCCGTGGGACCTCTGGCACTGGCAGTTGCAGGTAGCCGAGCGCAGCCAGGACTCCCAGCCACGCGAATCCGGCCAGGGCCGTTACCAAGGCGAGCCACTGAACCGCATTGAACACACCCCACCACCAGGACTTCTTACCAGCGGACAACTCGGTGGAGGCGATTGCCTGGTCCAGTGCATCCGGCAGCCGGTCGTTTCCTTCCCGGGCGGCGCCGCGGATGGCCGCCCGCCACGGGCCAGGGGCACCGGCGGACGCCGCCTCAGCGAATTCCCGGACGGCGGCATCGGTCCGCGCCTGTTCCGGCGCCCCGGCAGGAGGCAGCGACGTCCGGTTCAGTTCAGGTTTGGCGCCCTCGCGGCGCAAGTTCAGACGCCGCAGCGGATCCGGCCTGAACCTGGCCAGCCAGCGGGTCACCGGCCAGCCCGTGCGCCGGGTTGCCTCCAGCCGGTAGGACCGGGCGACGGCGTCGACCACCAACGGCACATTGGCGGCCAC
>NZ_KI914976.1:59979-78390 GCF_000520575.1 Arthrobacter sp. I3 | reverse complement strand
GGCCGCGGGCAGCTGATGGCCGATGCGCTGGTCGAACGCACCACCGGCACCCCCGGCGGGATCAGCGGGGTAGAGATCCAGCTCGTCATCACCGACCGCACCCTCTTCCAGGGAGACGCCGAACCCGCCCGGCTCCCCGGCTACGGCACCGTCCCCGCCGGCTGGGCCCGGGAACGCATCGGCGCCGGGACGAACGCCAAGGACCGGGACTTCAAGACCTGGCTCCGGCGGCTCTACACCCACCCCGGCACCGGCGAGCTTGTGGGGATGGACTCCCGGGCCCGGCTCTTCCCGCCCGGGCACCGACGCTTCATCCAAACCCGCGACGACACCTGCCGCACCCCCTATTGCGACGCACCCATCCGCCACCTGGACCACATCATTCCCTGGCACACCGGCGGCTCAACAACCAGCACCAATGGTGCCGGCCTCTGCGAAGCCTGCAACCACACCAAAGAAACCCCCGGCTGGAAAGCACGCCCCAGCCCCGGATCCGCCTCGAGCATCGGCGCGAGGCACACCATCGAACTCACCACCCCGACCGGCCACACGTACCGTTCCACGGCGCCGCCCCTGCCCGGATCGCCTGCCGGCCAAGCGAGCGTGGATTCCCGCCGCCGGCGCCGTGATGAGCGCCACCGCGCGAAGACGCTCAAGCGTATGCGGCCCTCAGGGCTCACTGGCGGCCTGAGCGGCGAACGGGCCACAAGCCTTCCCGAGCTGCATGCACGAAAAAGTCGCCCGCCGATCGAAACGATCAGCGGGCGGCTTTAGGGCAACTCGGCTTTAGGGCAACTCGTCGGCGGGCTTTAGCGCGCGCGGATCTCCTCCGGCTCGGGCTCGCTGTCGGCCGAGGCTGAGGCCGAGGCCGAAGCCGCGGGCCGGAGCTTGGCGCCCTCGACGTCGACGTCCGGCAGGATCCGGTCCAGCCAGCGGGGCAGCCACCACGCCTTGTCGCCGAGCAGGTACATCACGGCCGGAACGATTGTCATACGGACCACGAACGCGTCCACCAGGACACCGAAGGCCATTGCGAAGCCCAGCGGCCGGACCATATTCAGGTGCGAGAAGATGAAGCCGGCGAACACGCTGACCATGATGATGGCGGCGGCGGTGACCACGGACGCGGCATGGCTGAAGCCGGTGCGGACCGCATGCCTGGCCGATTCGCCGTGCATGAAGGACTCACGCATGCCCGAGGTGATGAACACCTGGTAGTCCATGGCCAGCCCGAACAGGACGCCGATCAGGATGATTGGCAGGAAGCTCAGCACGGCGCCCGGGTTTTCGAGGCCGAACACCGTTCCCAGCCAGCCCCACTGGTAGACCGCGACGACGGCTCCGAAGGCGGCCGCGAGCGAGAGCAGGAAACCACCCGTGGCCAGCAGCGGCACCACGATAGAGCGGAATACGAGCAACAGCAGGATCAGGGACAGCCCGACGACGATGGCCAGGTAAGGGGGCAGGGCATCGCCGAGTTTGGCGGAGACGTCGACGTTGCCGGCAGTCTGCCCCGTGAGGCCGATGCTGACCCCGGTGGAATCCTTGATGCGGTCCTTTTCGGCGCGCAGCTCGGAGACCACCTGGACAGTGCTAGCGCTGGCCGGGCCCTCCCGGGGGATGACCTGGAACACCGCGGTGCGGCGGTCCTCGCTCAGTGCCACCGGAATGGCGGCCGTGACGTTGCCGGTGCCGCGGAGGATGTCGGCGACGTCGAGCTGCTTGGCTGTAGCTTCCTCCGCGCTCAGGCCGGCCGGGAAGTCGCCCACCACCACGATCGGGCCTGTCATGCCTTCGCCGAAGCTGCGGCCGGTGACGTCATAGGCCTTGAACGCCTGCGACTCCACGGGCTCGGACCCGCCGTCGGGCAGCGCGAGCCGCAACTGGCTGGCCGGCAGCGCCACGATGCCCAGCAGCAGGACGCCGGCCAGCAGTGCCAGGACCGGGTGTCGGGTGACGAGTCCGCCCCAGCCCTGTTTGCTGCGGCGTTCGTCGCGGGCACGGTCCGCGCTCTCGTGGCCGGGGGCGGCATTGTGCTTCTCCGCCTTGGCCCAGACGCGGCGGGAAATGAGTCTGGGCCCGATCAGGGACAGCATGGCAGGGGTGAGGGTCAGGGCGACGACGACGGCGACTGCCACCGTTGCGGCGGCGGACAGGCCCATCACGGCCAGGAAGGGAAGGCCCGGAATCACGAGGGCCGCCAGGGCGATGATGACGGTCAGGCCCGCGAACAGCACCGCGTTGCCGGAGGTGCCGGTGGCGAGGGCGACGGATTCCTCGCCGTCCATGCCGGCCAGGAGCTGGCCGCGGTGCCGGTTGACGATAAACAGCGAGTAATCTATGCCTACGGCGAGGCCCAGCATGAGCGCCAGCATCGGGGAGATGGAACTCATGTCGACGGCGCCGCTGAGGGCGAAGGTGCCGCCGACGCCCACTGCCACACCGACCAGGGCCATCAGCAGGGGGAGGCCGGCGGCGATCAGGGTTCCCAGCATGACGATGAGCACCAGCGCCGCGATGGCGATGCCGAGGATCTCCGAGATGCCGAACAGCTCGGAGACGTCCTCCGTGATTTCCTTGCTGGCCAGGGCGGTCACGCCGGCAGAGGAGACTTCGTGGGCGATGTCCTGGACCTGCTGGCGCACGGCGGGGGCCAGCCCGTTGATCGAGGTCTTGAACTGGACCTGGGCGATTGCCGCGGTGCCGTCCTCGGACACGAATCGCATGCCCTGCGAGGCCTCGAGCTGGCGTTTGGCCAGGGCGAGCTTGGCCGCGCCGGCCTCGAGTTCCTTGGTCCCGGCGTCGAGCTTCTCCTGGCCCGCGGCGAGGGCAGCCTTCTGCTGGCCAAGCTGGGCGTCGATGGCCTCGGCGGACATGCCGGCCGCGGTCATCTGCTGCTCGGCGGCGGCCAGCTGGGCCTTGCCGGCGGCCAGCCGGGCGGCCGACGCATCCAGCTGCGCCTGTCCTGCGGATGCCTGCTGCTCGCCGGCGGCAAGGTCCGTGACGGCCTTGTCCAGCTGGGCCTGGGTGGCGAACGGGTCCACGGTGCCCTGAACATCGGGGAGGGCTTTCAGCTTGGTCAGCGCAGCCGAGACCGCATCCTTGCCGGCCTGCGTGAAATGGCCGTTCTGCGACTCGAACACGATGCCGGCCGAGCCGCCGGAGGACTTGGGCAGCTCCTGCTTCAGCTTGTCCGCCATCTGCTGGGTTTCAGTGCCGGGGATCTGGAAGTTGTTGGACATGGTGCCGTGGAAGGCCGCAGCCGCGCCGCCGACGGCCACCAGGACGGCGAGCCAGAGGGAGATGACGAGCCAGCGGTGGCGGTAGGAGAACTTGCCGAGACGGTAGAGCAACAGGGCCATGTCAGTGCCGATCTGGGGAAGGGGTGGCGGGGGAGTGGGACGCGAATCCGGAGCCGAGGAGGCCCATGGAATCGATCAGGAGCTGGCGCAGGACGGACAGGGACTCGGGGGTCAGGTCGCCGCCGCAGCGGGCGAACCAGACATCCATGGCGGCTTTTCCGCACGAGATGACGGAGCCGGCGAGGGCGCGGAGGTAGAGCTCGTCGACGTCGCCGGCCGCCGTCAGCGCAAAGCGTTCGCGGGCGGCGTCGATGATCTGTTCGGTGCAGTGGTCCCAGGCTTCCAGCTCGGAGCGGCTGAGCTGGGGGTTGGTCTGGCCCAGGCTGTAGAGCTCGGCCACCGGTGCGACGGTCATGGGATCGGCCAGTTCAACGAGGGCTGCGCGGGCCGATTCCAGGATGGGCTCGCCTGCCGGGCGGAGCCGGAACTGCTGAAGTGCCGTGTCTAGGAAGCCGAACGTCACCGAGGCGAGCGCCGCTTCGGTGCTGCCGAAGTAGTTGAAGAACGTGCGGCGGGAGATCCCGGCGGCGTCGGCGATGTCCTCCACCGTGAAGTTTCCGGGTCCCCGCGTGCGGAGCAGGTCCATGGCGGCGTCCGTGATGGCCTGCCGGGTAGCGGCCTTGTTCAGTTCGCGGCGCGAGGGGACACCGGGGTTGCCGGATGCTGCGGCATGGGCGGCGGAGGGGAAGGGCGATGGGGACACGCGCTTACACTACGTGCATGTTTGCACTCTGGGCAAGTATTTTCCAGGGTGGTGGGGCTGGCAGGGTCGGCGCTCAAGGCTTGAGCTGGGCTGCCGCGTCGCCGGAATTGGTCAGGTAGATCGACTGGCCCGTTGCCCCGGGCTCATTCTGCGAGAGCGGAATGGCAAAAACGGCTGTGCCGTAGGCGCAGATCTCCGTCCAGTTCTGCCCGATCGCCGAGGTATCGAAGCGCATGGCAACGATGGCGTTGGCGCCGCGCTGCTCGGCCTCGGCCACCATCCGGGCCATGACATCCTGCCGGCTGTCGTAGAGGGCCCGCGTCATTTCCAGCACCTCGCCGCCGCCCAGGGAACGAAAGCCGGCCATGAGCTGGGCCGTGATGTCCCGGGAGCGGACGGTCAGGCCCATGACTTCGCCGAAGACGGCGTCGATCCGGTGGCCTGGGATGTCATTCGAAGTGACGATCAGCATGCCCAGAGCCTATCCACCTCCGCCGCCATTTTGCCCACTTTTTGCCCTCTGGGCGTCTCTGCTGGATTCACAGGAAAGTGAAAGCTGGGAAACAGCTATCTCTGCTGGGGCAGGTGCAGACTGGAGATGCTCGTGGAGCAGCCTTCCCCGGACGAACCATCAGCTTCAAGCGCCGTCACCGCGCGGCAGATCCAGGAGACAGCAGATGTCACGCACAACGAAAATCGCACTCGGCCTCGGGGCGGCGGCCGTGGCACTGGGCGCAGGGCTCGGGGTCGCCGGGATGGCCTCCGCCACTACGACGCCGACGCCCACCCCGACACCCAGTTCGAGTGCTCCCGGGAACAACTTCGCCGACGGCTACGGCATGCGCGGTGGACACCGCGGCCACGGCGGTGCGGAGTTCGGCGACCGCGCCAAAGAACTCGCCGCCAAGCTCGGCGTCGACGAGGCGAAGGTCACCGATGCCCTGAAGACTTTCCGCGAAGCCAACAGGCCGGCCAGCCCGCCGACCCCAGGGCAGAAGCCGGACCGCGCCGCAATGGAGAAGGCCCTGGCCGCTTCCCTGGCGAAGTCGCTCGGCATAGATGAAGCCAAGGTCACCGCTGCCCTGGAGGAATTGCGTACCGCGGAACAGGCCAATCACGCCGCGGCACTGAAGCCCCGGCTGGACCAGGCCGTCAAAGACGGCACCCTGACCCAGGCAGAAGCGGACGCAGTTACCAAGGCCGCCGAAAAGGGTGTGATCGGCGGACACTAGGCCCGGGCAGACTCGGGCCGAGGCCGGTTAAAGCCGAAGCCGGTAAACCAGAGAAGTCCCCGGGAATTCCCGGGGACTTCTCTGGTGAACACTCGTTCTGTCGTTACGCCCTGGCGTCAGCCAGTTCCCGCTCGTTCCGTCCTGCCGCGGGAGTGGCCGCGGCGGAGGTGCCATCGACGTCGTCGCTAAACGGATCGCCGTTCCGCGGCGCGTTGTACAGCCTTTCGTCCAGGATGCCCTGGCGCTTGGCCACGATCGCCGGGATCAATGCCTGCCCGGCCACGTTGACGGCGGTGCGTCCCATGTCCAGGATCGGGTCGATGGCCAGCAGCAGACCGACGCCGGCCAGCGGCAGTCCCAGCGTGGAGAGCGTCAGCGTCAGCATCACGACGGCGCCCGTGGTGCCGGCGGTCGCGGCCGAGCCGAGGACCGACACCAATGCGATCAGCAGGTACTGGGTGAAGTCGAGCTGGATGCCGAAGAACTGGGCCACGAAAATCGCCGCCACGGCCGGGTAGATCGCTGCGCAGCCGTCCATCTTGGTGGTCGCGCCGAGTGGGACGGCGAAGGAGGCGTAGGCGCGGGGGACACCCAGGCTCCGTTCGGTCACGCGCTGGGTCAGCGGCAGGGTGCCGATCGAGGAGCGGGAGACGAAGGCCAGCTGCACAGCCGGCCACACGCCGGAGTAGTACTGCTTGATGGACAGTCCGTGGCTGCGGATCAGCACGGGGTAGACCACGAACAGCACGAGCGCGAGGCCGATGTAGATCGCCACGGTGAACTTGCCGAGCGAGCCGATGGTGTCCCAGCCGTAGACGGCCACGGCGTTGCCGATCAGGCCGATCGTGCCCAGCGGCGCGATCCGGATGATCCACCAGAGGACCTTCTGGATGACGGCGAGGGCGGAGGCGTTCAGGGCCAGGAACGGTTCGGCCGCCTTGCCCACTTTCAGCGCGGCGATGCCGACGGCGATCGCGATTACCAGGATCTGGAGGACGTTGAAGCTCACGGCGGTGGTGGCGACGCCGTCAGTGACGGTGGTGGTCGCGCCGAGGCCCAGGAAGTTCTTCGGGAACAGCCCGGTCAGGAAGGCCCACCAGTCACCGGACTTGCCGGCGTACTTCGCTTCCTGGCTGATGCCGGTTCCGGCGCCGGGCTGCAGCAGCACGCCCAGGCCGATGCCGATCAGCACGGCGATCAGCGAGGTGATCGCGAACCAGAGCAGCGTGTTCCAGGCCAGCCGGGCGGCGTTGGAAACGGCGCGCAGGTTGGAGATTGAGCTGACGACGGCGGTGAAGATCAGGGGGACCACGGCGGTCTGCAGCAGCGAGACGTAGCTCGAGCCGATGGTCTGCAGCGTGGTGCCTAGGGCGTTGGGGTTGGCCTTGGTGCTGCCGGTGTACTTGGCCAGCAGGCCAAGGCCCAGGCCGACGATCAGGGCGGCAATGATCTGGAAGCCGAACGAGCCGGCCCATTTGGGCAGCTGGAACCCGGTCTCTCCAGCGGGTGCGGGGGTGCTTGTCTGAGTGGTCACCGGAACACGCTAGGACCGTTGCCAATAGCATGACGAACGGATGTTGAGAAATGTTACGGCGCCAAAGGTGGCCCCGCGCCGCGGAATGCCCGGGATTGCCGCGCCGGCAGGGGCTTTTGTGAAGTTATTCCGGCGAGCGGTGTGGCGATTGTCTCGTCGCCGGGCGGCCCGGGCCGCCCTGTGAGGCGCGAGATGACGGTTCGCGGCAATGCTCTGGAGAAACACTGCCGCGAACTGCCATCCCGGGCAGGGAGGGCCTAGCGTGCGCAGGTGCCTGCGACGCCGCCGCCTGCGTGGTAAATCATGTCCTGGTACGCCACGGAGGAGCGCACCGGGGTGTTGCTGGTGACTGTCTGGACCGGCGCTCCGCTGCGTGCGAGCTTGAAGGACGGTGTGGTCCCGGCCACGAGCGGAACCTTGAAGGAAGTCAGCCCGGCGGGGGCGTCCATGGTCTTGACGTTGCTGCCCTGGGTGATGGTCAGGCGCCCCGGAGTCTTCAGCACGGCCACGAGTTCTACTTCGTTCTTCGCCGCGTCACCGTTCGGGATGTACATCGGCGTGGGTTTGCCGTTGCGACCGATGGGGGTCATCGAATACGGAGCGTTCGTGGGGTGCGAGCGGTGGCTCCAGTACAAGGCATCCTGGGTGATCGCGGGCTTGACCCCGTTCTTGAACCAGGAAATGTAATAGGCAGCCATGTCCAGCACGGCATAGCCGCGGTCCTTGGAAGGTGCCACCCAGGACTCGGTGTAGTCGTTCCAGGCGATGAGCGCAATGGAGTCGGCGTTGCTCGTGACCGCCGAGGCCAGGGAATCGCGCAGGGTGGAGCTGTTGGACGACTCCCAGTACCGCCCGTCGTAGGACCGTGAATCCTCGAACGCCACGGGCTGCATGTAGGTCTTGCCGCGGCGGTGGGCTTCAGCGCTTTCCTTGGCGAGGGTCGGAACGCCGCTGGCGGTGCGGGTGCCCCATTGCGAATACCCGGACACCGAATTGTTCCAGTCCGTCTTTTGGGTTCCTCCGCCCCACGAAATGAAGATGGGTACGAGGTTGGATTTGACGCCGGAGGAGGCGAGGCGGCTCCGGAGCCCGTCCCACCACGAGGGAGTCTTGCGCTCCGGGAAGAACGGGGCCAGCACAATGCCGGCATTGTTCCTGTAGATGGACGGGTCGTCCTTCACCTTCATGACGTTGTTGTAAACGCTGTCAGAGGTGGAGCCGGCGGCCGTGTTGAAGTCCGGGCTGAGCATGATCTTGAAGCCCGGGTCCACCGCCTTGGCGGCGGCGAGCATGGCCGGCAGCTGCTGCCAGCGGATATCGGTGGAGCTGTTGTACTCCCAGATGAATCCGTCCAGGCCCGCCCCGACTGCCTGCCGGACCTCCTTCTCGAAATCAGCCTGCCGCCAGTTGGTCTGGGTTGCACGCTGGGGATCAGCCGGACGGTCCCGGAGGTCGTACGCGCCGTTGAGGGAGTTGTGGGTATCCATCCAGCGCGGGTAGACGTCGCGGGTGGGGTCGGGGCTGTCGACTGCGAGCGGGAACGGCGGGAAGTAGTAGGCCCACGCCTTCTTCACCGAGGTGTGCCGGTTCGCGGGCGCCGGAAGGTTGAAAGGCAGCGGATTGCACGCCGTCGTCGTAGCGGTGGGCGTGGCAGTCGGCGTCGCGGCGTTCAGGGGTGCCGGGGCGCTAATCGTGGCCGCAGCCACGACGACGGCCGCCGCAACCACGGATGCCGCTGTGCGCTTCCGGATCCGCGTCCGCGCTTTCGCGGCGTCATTGGTCGGTGGACTTAGGAATGAGGCGATATTCCTCATAAGGGCTCCAATATGGGGTCTTGTGTATGCCCGGCAATCGTCAGCCGCTGCAGGATGCCTCAACGAGGTTCCGGCAGAAGCCCAGCGCCTGGCTTTTCCTCTGCGCTCCTTCGCGGAGCGCCGGGATGCTGGCGCTATTCGTTCACGCGGGATTCTATTGTCAATAGCTCGCACCGGAGACCAAGGTGCTGGTACCTCTATGCATGCGCCTGGTTCATAGGCGTTGTCCCGTGTAATTGCTGCAGGGACGACGCGCGCATACTGACAGTCAGCAAGACCATGCCGCAGTTGCGGAGGTACTTGCATGACCGGCGCCCTGCTGGAGGGCAAAGGTACACCGGACACTTGAGTCGCAGCCCCAGCCGCCGACCCGGGCGTTCAAAAGCCCAGAAATGTGTCCCCCAGAGAATAGTCGACTATCGGGCCAAGGTCCATTTGCCCGGGACAGACGAACGGCCGGCTGCGGCGACTTCGCCCCGCGAATAGTCGCCCAACCGGCCGTCTGGCCACTGACCGTGCAGGTCAGCCCCCGAAACCCGGATTACCCCAGGAGCGCGCGCTTGAGGGTGTCCAGGCCCACCGAGCCGATGTTCAGGGCCTTCGTGTGGAAGGCCTTGAGGTCGAAGCCGGGGCGGGATTCCAGCTCTTCCCGGATCTGCTCCCAGAGCCGCTGGCCCACCTTGTAGGACGGGGCCTGTCCCGGCCAGCCCAGGTAGCGGGTGAACTCGAACTTCAGCTGCCCCTCGCTGATCGGCAGATTGGCGCGGAGGAAGTCAAAGCCCTTCTCCGAGGTCCAGATGCCGCTGCCCCAGCGCTCGGGGACTTCGAGTTCCAGGTGCACGCCGATGTCGAACACCACGCGGGCCGCACGCATGCGCTGCATGTCCAGCATGCCCATGTGGTCGCCCGGATCATTGAGGTAGCCGAGCTCCTGCATGAGCTTCTCCGCGTAGAGTGCCCAGCCTTCGCCATGGCCCGAGGTCCAGCACACACTGCGGCGCCACTTGTTCAGCAGCTCCCGGCGGTAGGTGGCGGTGGCGACCTGAAGGTGGTGGCCGGGCACGCCCTCGTGGTACACGGTGGTTGTTTCGGCCCACGTGGTGAAGGTGTCTTCACCGGCCGGCACGGACCACCACATGCGGCCCGGGCGGCTGAAGTCCTCCGAGGGTCCGGTGTAGTAGATGCCGCCTTCATCGGTGGGCGCGATCCGGCACTCCAGCGTTTTCATGACGTCCGGGATCTCGAAGTGGACGCCGGCGAGCTCCGCGACGGCTTTGTCGGACAGTTCCTGCATCCAGGCCTGGAGGGCGTCGGTGCCCTTGAGCTGGCGGGCGGGATCGTTGTTGAGGATCTCTTTGGCTTCCTCGACCGTGGCGCCGGGCCGGATTTCGCCTGCCACCCGTTCCTGTTCGGCGATGAGGCGGTCGAGTTCCTGGACGCCCCATGCGTAGGTTTCCTCCAGGTCCACGGTGGCGCCGAGGAAGTCCCGGGAGGCCAGGGCGTAGCGGGTGCGGCCCACAGCGTCCTTGGCCGGGGCGACTGGCAGGAGCTCGGACTCGAGGAAACCTGCGAGCCGGGAGTACGCCACCCGGGCAGCTGCCGCGCCGGTGTCGAGCCGGGACTGCAGTTCGGCCAGGAGCGGGCCGTCCGCGGTCTTGGCGCCGGCGGCGAGCTTGGCGAAGAAGCCGTCGTCCGCGGCGTGCTTGGTGGCCTGCTCGATCACGATCGAAACCTGGCGGGCCGCGGCCACTTTGCCGTCCTGCATCGCCGAACGCAACGACTCGATGTAGCCGTCGATTGCGGCGGTGACATTGTGGGCCCGGCCTGCGATGTGCTCCCACTGCGCGGCGGTATCCGTCGGCATGAGGTCAAAGATCGCGCGGATGTCCTGGGACGGGGAGGCGATGTTGTTCAGATCGGCCGTGGCCCAGCCCGATTCGTGGATTTCCAGCTGCAGGCCCAGCCGCTCGCGCATGGCGTCGAGGGTGACGGCGTCGACGTCGTCAGCCGGCTCCAGCCCGTCCAGCGCCGCAAGTGCCTCGCGGGCGGCGGCCGCGAATTCCTCGTGGCCGGCGGGGGAGAAGTCCTGGTACTCCGTCTCGTGCCCGGGCAGGCCAAGTTCGGTGGCGAAGCTCGGGTTAAGCCGGATCAGGGTGTCCGTGTAGGCGTCGGCGACGGCGTCAATGGCTGTCTGCTGGCGCGCGGGGGCAGTGTTGTCTGAGGCGATGATTTCGGTAGTCACCCGACGAGACTAGCCCGGCCGCCGTGGTTATGAAAGAGTCACTGAACTTTTTCGCTGGCAACTTTCCCGTGCAGATGTCGGCTGCGGGCCGGCCCTGCCAGGGCGCTGAACCGGGTCGGCTCAGCCCAGGCTGCGGCGCCAGGCCTGCGGACCGGGCCTCGGCGCCAGCCGAAGCTGCTGCCGGCGGACCCAGTGCCGGACGCCGGGGCTTTCCGGTGCTGCCTGCTGGGTCTGCCCCAGGGACAGCACGACGGCGGTCAGCGCCGCCAGCTCTTCCGGCGTCGGCTGACCCTTGGCGACAGAGAACAGGATCCCGGGCGCGGCGTCGCTGCTTACCGCGTCGGCAGGTTCGTCGGGTTCGGCCATGGGGCTCACAGCGGGATGTTCCCGTGCTTCTTGGCGGGCAGGGCTGCCCGTTTGTCCCGGAGGGCGCGCAGGCCCTTGATGATCTGCATCCGGGTCTCGGACGGTGCGATGACCGCGTCCACGTAGCCGAGCTGGGCGGCCTGGTACGGGTTGAGCAGCTCTTCCTCGTACTGGCGGATCACCTCGGCGCGCTTGGCCTCGACGTCGCCGCCGTCCTCCGCCACCGCGGCGAGTTCGCGGCGGTACAGGATGTTCACGGCACCCTGGGCGCCCATGACGCCGATCTGGGCGGTGGGCCAGGCGAGGTTGAGGTCCGCGCCGAGCTTCTTGGAGCCCATCACGATGTAGGCCCCGCCGTAGGCCTTGCGGGTGATTACGGTCAGCTTGGGCACGGTGGCCTCGGCGTACGCGTATAGCAGCTTGGCGCCGCGGCGGATGATGCCCTGGAACTCCTGGTCCTTGCCTGGCAGGAAGCCCGGCACGTCCACGAGCGTGATGATGGGGATGTTGAAGGCATCGCAGTGCCGGACGAAGCGTGCGGCCTTTTCCGAGGCCGCAATGTCCAGGGTGCCGGCGAACTGCATGGGCTGGTTGGCCACGATGCCCACCGTGTGGCCCTCGACCCGGCCGTAGCCGATGATCACGTTCGGGGCATAGAGGGACTGCATCTCGAGGAAGTGGGCGTCGTCGACAATTTGCTCGATGACCTTGCGCATGTCGTACGGCTGGTTGGCAGAGTCCGGGATCAGCGCGTCCAGGGCGAGATCGTCGTCGTCGACCTCCAGTTCCTGCTGGTGCTCCAGCACCGGGGCCTCGGCGAGGTTGTTCGAGGGCAGGAAGTCGAGGAGTTCGCGGACGAACTCGACGGCGTCGGCCTCGTCGGAGGCCAGGTAAGTCGAGGTGCCGGTGTTGGCGTTGTGCTGCCGGGCGCCGCCGAGGGTTTCCATGTCCACGTCTTCGCCGGTGACGGTCTTGATGACGTCCGGGCCGGTGATGAACATGTGCGAGGTCTTGTCCACCATGACCACATAGTCGGTCAGGGCGGGGGAGTAGGCCGCGCCGCCGGCGGAGGGGCCCATGATGAGGGAGATCTGCGGGACGACGCCGGAGGCGTGGACGTTGTTGCGGAAGATGTCCGCGAACATCGCCAGGGAGGCGACACCCTCCTGGATGCGGGCACCGCCGCCGTCGAGGATGCCGACCACGGGGCAGCCGTTGCGCAGCGCGAACTCCTGGACCTTGACGATCTTTTCGCCGTTGACCTGGCTCAGCGAGCCGCCGTAGACGGAGAAATCCTGGCTGTAGACCGCGACCGGGCGGCCGTCCACCGTGCCGTAGCCGGAGACGAGGCCGTCGCCGAGGGGCTTCTTCTTCTCCATGCCGAACGCGGTGGAGCGGTGCACGGCCAGCGCATCGAATTCGACGAAGGAGCCGGCGTCCAGCAACAGGTCGATGCGCTCGCGGGCGGTGTTCTTGCCGCGCGCGTGCTGCTTGGCGATCGCTTCCGGGCCGGAGGGCTGTTCGGCACGGGCCTGGCGGTCGCGGAAATCTGCAATCTTTCCCGCAGTCGTGGTCAGATCGTGGCTCATCAAGTTTCTCCGGCTCTGTCGCAAGGTTGTACGGCGCCCGTCGCGTGGGGTCCTTTGGCTGGAATCCACAAAAGCAGGGCTCTGCTGGCAAGTCTAGTGACGGTATTGGCCGGTGCCGCTGTAGGGAACCTACAATTTTCCCGCCACGAAACTCCCTCACCGCTTTGTTACCCGTCAGTAACATTGGTCGGCTAGAGTGTGGGCATGACTTCAAGCAACGATGCTTCGGGCACCGCCGCAGGGCCGTACCAGGCCGCCGGTTCCCTCCAGGGCCGCACTGTCCTCATCTCCGGGGGCAGCCGTGGCATCGGCCTGGCCATCGCGCTCCGCGCAGCCCGGGACGGCGCCAACATTGTCCTGATGGCCAAGACCGGTCAGCCCCACGCCAGGCTGGAGGGCACCGTGTATACCGCCGCCGAACAGATCGAGGCCGCCGGCGGCCAGGCCCTGCCGCTGGTCGGCGACGTGCGCAACGACGCCGACGTCGCCGGTGCAGTCGGCGCCGCCGTGGACCACTTTGGCGGGATCGACGTCGTCATCAACAATGCGTCGGCGATTGACCTCTCCACCACCGACGACGTGGACATGAAGCGCTACGACCTCATGCAGGACATCAACGTGCGCGGGACGTTCCTGCTCTCGAAGATGGCGCTGCCGGCCCTGCGCGCCTCCGGGGCCGGGCACATCCTCACTCTCTCCCCGCCCCTGAACCTGGATCCGAAGTGGGCCGGCCTCCACCTGGCCTACACCATGGCCAAATACGGCATGAGCCTGACCACGCTGGGGCTGGCCGAGGAACTCAAGGCCGACGGCGTCGCGGTGAACTCACTCTGGCCGTGTACCTTGATCGACACCGCGGCCATCCGCAACATGCCCGGCGGCGACATGATCGTCAAGGGCGCCCGCAGCCCCGAAATTATGGCCGACGCCGCCCACGCCGTGCTGACCGGCGGCAACGCGGTTCCCGCCCACGGCAGCCGGAGCGGCAACTTCTATACCGATGAGCAGGTTCTCGCGGCGGCAGGGGTGACGGACTTCAGCCCGTACAGCCTCGGCGTGCCGGAGGCCCAGCTGGTCCCGGACATCTTCCTCTGAACTTGCTGGGTGTTTTGCGGCCGTCTGCCCCGCGGAATTTCCCCTCATTTGGGGGCCGGGCGCCGGAATTAGCGGTGTGTCCGGCCGACACGCCGGACATTCCGGCCAAAGGTGGGGAGTTTCGGCGGAGGCATGTGAGGCAGACGGCCGGGGCCCCGGTGCGCTTTCCTCGGTAGGATTCAAGGATGGAAACCGCGCAGGAAACCCCGGACCGTCCGCCCCTGGACCTGAGTGCCCTCAGCGATGAGGCGTTCCTGTCCGCCAACGGAATCCCGCGCCTGACGGTTCTCGAGTCCACCGGCTCCACCAACGCCGACCTCCTCCGCGGGGTGACCGAGGATCCCGGCGCGTGGCCGGACCTGTCAGTGCTGACCGCCGAGTACCAGAGCGACGCGCGCGGCCGGCTGGACCGCCGGTGGGAGGCGCCGGCCCGCAGCTCGGTCTCTGTCTCCCTGGTGCTCCTGCCGGTCAACGGGGCCGGCCGGCCGCTGCCGACCCACAGGTACTCCTGGCTCTCCCTTCTGGCCGCCCTCGCCCTGCGTGAGGCCCTGACGGAAACGGCAGGCCTTCCGGCGGAACTCAAATGGCCCAACGACGTCCTGGTCCGGGGCCGGAAGATCGCCGGCATCCTGGCCCAGCTCGGCCCGCTCGGCGCCGGCGGCGCGCCGCCGGTCATCCTCGGCACCGGCCTGAACGTCACGCTGACGGAGCCCGAACTCCCGGTTCCCACCGCCACCTCCGTGCTGCTGGAGAATCCGGACACAGTGGACCGGACGGAGCTCCTGAAGAGCTACCTGTCCCGCTTCGCCACCCTGTACCGGAGTTTCTGCAACGCCGACGGCGACCCCACCGCCGGCATGGCCGGTGGCCCGTCGCTGCACAAACGCGTGGAGCACCTCCTCTCAACCCTCGGCAAGCAGGTCCGGGCCCAACTCCCGGGCGACCACGAGATCATTGGCCACGCCACGCGCCTGGACGAATACGGCTCCCTGCTGGTGGTCGATGCCGCGGGCCATGAACATGTGGTGACCGCCGGCGACGTCGTGCACCTGAGGCCGTGGAACCCGGCAGGGACCGGCGGCCAGGGCACCGGCAGCGGCGGAGCAGAAAGCGGCTATGCGTAGAGTGCTCCTGCCGGGAGAGCAAGTGATTGTGGTGACCCGGCCCCAGCCCAGGATGCTCATTGTCCCGGCGCTGATGTTCATTGTTGTTCCGGCCTTGGCCGCGTATGCCTGCGCCTGGGTTGTCAAGGGCGGCCCGGCGCGGCTCGTCCCCCTCGTCCCGAATGAGTGGACGCCCTGGCTCCTCGCCGTGTGCCTGGCGTTGGCGGCGTGGGTGCTGCTGGGCTATTGCCTCCCGCGGGTCATTGCGTGGCACGCCACCCGTTACATCCTCACCAGCCAGCGCATAGTTGCCCGATACGGCATGTTACGGCGGCGCGATGAACAGGTCCTCCTCGCCGCCGTCCGCCATGTGGCCATTGAGCAATCCTTGTTGCAGCGCCTATTGCACTCCGGGAATATATCCTTGGAGACCGGGTACCCCCTTGGAACGGTGGTCCCCGATGTCCCGGAGGTCGCGACATTCCGTAATTTCCTGCTGGACGCCATCGACGACCTCCCGCAGGGCGAGGCGTCCGGCGCCGATGGCATGACCGACAACGCCGATGGCATGACTTACAACCCGGGCGAGGCCTGGCCGTGGGAGACGAGAGAAGGTGGAAGAGATGAACGCTGAGAACGTCCACCAGGACATCGATCTCGCTGCCCCGGATTTGCCCCGGGAGCCCGAGGACGCCGCCGGTTCGGCGGCCGCCGACAGCGACGCCGGGACCGCCTTCGGCAGCGAAGCCGGCGCGCTCATCGAACCCGCCGCCGAAACCGAACTCGAACCCGACGAACCCGAACCCAACGAAGCCGCCGGACCCGCCGAAGCTGAACCCGTGGCCCCGCCCACCGGCACGATGTCCGCTGAACGGCTCGCCGCCAAGGCCCTGGAAGCGCGGCTGCTGGGCGGAGAACGCAAGCTTCGGCGTCGTGAAGTTGCTGCCGGAGCAGGGCTCTCGCTGCTCTCTGCCCGGAAACTTTGGCGCGCCTTGGGTTTTCCTAACCTCGGGGATGAAGATGTCGCCTTCACCGAGCGTGACCAGGCCGCCCTGTCCACCATCGTGGACCTGGTGCGCGACGGCAAGCTCACCGAGGAAGCCGCAATCTCTATCACCCGGGCCATCGGCCAGATGACCGACCGGATGGTGGTGTGGCAGATCGAGGCCCTCGTGGAGGACATGGTCCAGGAACATGGCGTGACCGATGCCGTCGCCCGCAAGCGGCTCGTCAGCGAGTTGCCGAACCTGATCGACCCCCTCGAGGAGATGCTCGCCTACTCCTGGCGCCGCCAGCTCAACGCCGGTGTGCAGCGCCTGGCAGTCCGGGCCGAAGCCGGGCTGCAGTCCAGCGAAGAGGGCCGCGAAGGCGACGAGGACGATGCGCCCCTGCCGTTGGCCCGGGCGGTTGGCTTCGCTGACCTTGTCTCCTACACCAGCCTTTCCCGCCGGATGAACGAGAAGACGCTCGCCCAGCTGGTGCAGCGCTTCGAGAACAAGTGCGCCGAAATCATCTCGGTCGGCGGCGGCCGGCTGGTCAAGACCGTCGGCGACGAAGTCCTGTACATTGCCGAGACTCCGGCGGCCGGCGCCGAGATTTCCCTGGCCCTGTCCCGCGCCTTCACCGACGACGAGATCCTGCCCCAGGCACGCGTGGCCATGGTGTGGGGCCGCATCCTCTCCCGCCTCGGCGACATCTACGGACCAACCGTCAACCTCGCCGCCCGCCTGACGGCTCTCGCGGACCCTGGAACAGTGCTGGTGGATTCGATGACCGCGGCCGCGCTGGAGCAGGACGAACGCTTCGTCCTGGTGCCTCGGCCGGCCGAGGACGTCCGAGGGTTCGGTGAGATCCACCCGGTGCAGCTGCAGCCCGGCAGCGGCCGGGGCCTGATCCTGGACTGAACGCCGGATCAGCCCGGCGGTAGGCCGTGGCGGGCTTCTCAGCTGAGCGGCGCATATGCAATAGTCGGACCGGCAGTTGCGATCCGGCCGGGTTGTGAACGCCGTCAACCCCCGCGCACCAGTGAAGCCGCGCACCACTGTATTGAGGACCGCCATGAACGCATCGCCAGACGCCCCCATCCCGCCGTCGGACGGAAAACGGGGACCGCTGCTGCGCTGCGGGTACGGCACAGACCGGGGACTGCGCCGCGAGGCGAACGAGGACGCCTTCATTGCCGCGGACCCCGTCTTCGCCGTAGCGGATGGCATGGGCGGGCACGAGGCCGGCGAAGTTGCCAGCAGCATCTGCGTGCGTACCCTGGCCGAGCTGCCACAGTCCAAGACCGGCAGCCGGGATGCGACGGCGGACATCCTGCAGGAGTACCTGCTCATGGCCGATGCGGGCATCCGTCACGCCACCGGATCGCGAGCCGGCACCACCCTGTCCGGCGTCGTGCTGGTGGAGCAACAGGACGTTCCGTACTGGCTTGTCCTCAACATCGGAGACTCCCGCACCTACCGGTACAGCCATGGCCAGCTCGCACAGATCAGCGTGGACCATTCCGAAGTCCAGGAACTCCTTGACACCGGCCAGATCACCGAGGCCGAGGCCGCCGTGTACCCCCGCAGGCACGTGGTGACCCGGGCGCTGGGAACCGGGGATGACTCCGAGGCCGACTTCTGGCTGGTTCCCCTTGAAGACGGCGACCGGATGCTGGTCTGCTCCGACGGCCTCAACGGCGAACTCAGCGATGAGAAGATCGCCGGCATCCTCGCGGCCGAGGCCGACCCCCAGGCGGCCGTGGGCGAACTGATCCAGGCGGCCTTGCGCAGCGGCGGCCGGGACAACATCACGGCGATCGTGGTCGACGCCCGGACTGCAAACGTGGACGAGCCCGCCTGACCTCCTGGCCAGCGTCAGTCCAAATTCGGAAGCGGACCCCAGACCGGACCCTGGACCGGACAATGTCGGGGATCTAGGGCAGGATAGGTCTGTGAGCACAGGGAAGACCGCAGCAGAGACCGCAGCAGGGACTGAAGAAGCAGCCGAAGCAGCCCCCGGGCACGTCACGGACCCGCAAGGCCCCGCGGGGGAGCAGGTCCCCTCCGGGGACATCCGCGCGGAGTATGAAGACCTTGTTGAGCAGGTCCGCAAGCACCGCTTTGCCTACTACCAGCAGGACGCGCCGATCATCTCCGACGCCGAGTTCGACGAGCTCTACCGGCGGCTGGAAACGCTCGAAGCCATGCATCCGGAACTGGTGGCCAACGATTCGCCCACGCAGGAAGTCGGCGGCGAGGTGTCAGCGGCGTTTGCCGCCGTGCAGCATTTGCAGCGCATGTACAGCCTGGAGGATGTCTTCTCGCTCGAGGAGCTGGAGGCCTGGATGGTCAAGGCCGAGGCGGGCGTCGCCAAGCTCGGCAACG